>NZ_JBKKAP010000100.1:0-23912 GCF_046714615.1 Paeniglutamicibacter sp. | reverse complement strand
GAATGGCTGGCCCGCGGGCAGGAACGGCACGTCGAGGCCAACGGCCCCCTGCCGGTGCTGCCGACCTGGTAGGCAAGACCTCCACCGGCACACAAAAACCGGGTGCGCGTGAATCCAGGAAGATTGGATTCGCGCGCACCCGGTCTCGGTTGCGGGGCCTACAAGGCGATCTGGCGGTTCTGGTCCTTGTAGAGCAGGTAGCGGAAGTTCGACGGTCCGCCGGCGTAGCAAGCCTGCGGGCAGAACGCGCGCAGCGACATGTAGTCCCCTGCCTCGACCTCGACCCAGTCGGCGTTCAGCCGGTAGACGGCCTTGCCCTCCAAGACGTACAGGCCGTGCTCCATCACGTGGGTCTCGGCGAACGGGATCGAGGCGCCGGGCTCGAAGGTCACGATGTTCACGCCGAAGTCGAACGCCACGTCCTGGGGATCCAGCATGCGCGTGGTGCGCCATTTGCCCTCGGTCTCGGGCATGGCGCCGGGCTCGATGTCGCGCTCGTTGCCGACGACCGGCCCCGGGGCCGCGACGCCTGCCAGCGGCTCGTAGCGCTTGCGGATCCAGTGGAAGGTGGCAACCTCGACGCCGTTGTTCAGCGCCGACCACTCGGCACCGGCCGGGACGTAGGCGAAGCCGCCTTCTTCCAGGGTGTGGGCGGTGCCGTTGATGGTCACGCTCAAATGCCCGGAGACCACGAACAGGAAGGACTGGACCTCGGCCTGCGGCTCCGGGTGCTGGGAGCCGCCGCCCGGGGCGACCTCCACGATCGACTGGGCGAAGGTGGTCGAGCCGCCGGCGACCGGGCGGTTCAGCACCCAGGCGCGGGTGCCGGTCCACTCCGGGAAGACCGAGGTGACAATGTCGCGCAGCACGCCGCGCGGGATGACGGTGTACGCCTCGGTGACGATGGCGCGGTCGGTCAGCAGGTCGGTCTGCGGCGGGTGTCCGCCGTAGTTCTTGTAGTAGCTTGCATCCGCACGAGTCTGGATCTTAGACATTCGATTCCTCCGTCTGTGTTGCTCGCGCCAGGGCGATTGATTCAAGGGTGGATAGGGAAATTTCGGCCGCCGAGGTGATCTCCTCGGCAGTGAGTGCGCCGCAGACCAGGCCGCGGCGGATGAAGTTGGCCAGCGCCTTGGCGGTTGCCGGTTCGTCCATGATGGCCGATTCGATCCGGTGCACGTAGTTGCGCAGGCGTGCCGCGGCGGCGGCAAAGCCCTCGCGGTAGAACGCGTAGGTCGCTAGGTAGCGGGTGGTCAGCTGGTTTTCGTGCAGGTCCCAGCCCTGGTAGATTCCGCGTTCCAGATGGCGGCGCACCAGTCGGGCATGCAACGCCCAGGCGGCCTGGACCTGTTCCGGGTCGCCCAGGGGCAGAATGTTGGTCGAGCCGTCGGACATGTGCACGCCGGTGCCGGCGATGGCCACCTGCATGACGTTCTTGGCGTAGTCCGCTGCAGGGTGCTCCATTGACTGGTAGGCCGCCGCGATGCCCAGGGAGGCCGAGTAGTCGTAGGTGCCGTAGTGCAGCGAGGAAACCCGGCCCTTGCCTGCATGCAGCAGCGCGGCCGAGGGCACGGTGCCCTCATGGGACAGGATCAGCTGCGGGGTTTCCATCTGGACCTCAAAGCGCAGGCGGCCGGCGGGCAGCGAATGCGCTGCCTCCAGCTGCTCGCAGACGAAGACCATGGCCTTGACCTGGTCAACGGTGGTGACCTTCGGGAGGGTCAGCACCAGGCCCTCGGGCAGCTCGCCGGCACGGGCCAGCGTCGAGACGAACAGGTCCAGCGTGCGCAGCCCGCGGGCCCGGGTCGGCGCCTCGAGGCACTTGAAGCGGATGCCGATAAACGGCGGGGCTACGCCGGCCGCCACGGCCTTGGCGACCTGTTCGGCAGCAGCAATGGCGGCGGCATCCTCGGCCTCGTCCCCGCGGTTGCCGTATCCGTCCTCGAAGTCCAGGCGCAGGTCCTCGATGGGCTCGTGCTTCAGCTTCGCGGCGACCAGTGCGGCGAGTTCCTCCGGCTGTTCCAGCCCCAGCTTGCCCGCCAGGGCGGCCAGGCCGGAGACCCCGCCGGCCTTTTCAAGCGCAGCGGCGCCCCAGGCGGCGGGCAGCTGGGGGGTGAAGCGGTCGGCCGGGACATAGGCGGTGTGGATCGGCTGGCGCCTCCCGTCATCCCCCGGGTAGTTCTTTTCCAGCAGTGCGTCAGTGGCCGCCAGGCGGGTTTCAACCTCGGCCAGGGCCGCTGCGTCAAGGGCGTGACGTTCGCTCATTTGGACACCAGTTCGGTGCTCAGCAGCCGGTAGGCCGGCAGGGTGAGGAAGTCCTCGAAGTCCTCGTCGCGCCCGGAGACCAGGCGGCCAATGAGTTCGGCTGCGGGGGCGTAGTAGGCGGCGAAGGCCTTTTCGTCGTTGACCTCGGTGCGAAGTTTCTCGACCTGGATGGCCAAGGCATCGGCGACGAGTTCGGCGGTGATGGTGTTGCCCGTGTCGGCGGCGATGACCTTATTGCGGATCTGCTGCCAGATCTGCGAACGGGAGATCTCCGCGGTTGCCGCGTCCTCCATGAGGTTGTGGATGGCCACGGCACCGTTGCCCGAGAGCCAGACGGCGGTATAGGCGACCGCCACGTAGAGGTTGGTGTTGACCCCGGCCTCGGTGACGGAGCCCGGCGCCGAGGCGACGTCGAGCAGCGCCTCGGCGCTGACCGACACCTCGGGGCGCTTGCGGTCCAGCTGGTTTGGCTTGGCGCCCAGCACGGAGTCGAAGACCTCCACGCAGATCGGGACCAGGTCCGGGTGCGCGACCCAGGAACCGTCGAAGCCGTCGTTGGCCTCGCGGGTCTTGTCGGCCCGGACCTTCTCGAACGCGGCGGCGGTGACCTCGGGTTCGCGGCGGTTCGGGATGACGGCAGCCATGCCGCCCATCGCGAAGGCCCCGCGCTTGTGGCAGGTCTGCACCAGCAGCTCGGTGTAGGCGCGCATCATCGGTGCCGTCATGGCCACGTCGGCGCGGTCCGGCATGATGAACTTCTCCCCGGCCTCGCGGAAGTACTTGATGATGGAGAAGAGGTAGTCCCAGCGTCCGGCGTTCAGGCCCGAGGCGTAGTCGCGCAGCTCGTAGAGCATCTCGTCCATCTGGAAGGCCGCGGGAATGGTCTCGATGAGCATGGTCGCGCGCACCATGCCATGTTCGATGCCCAGTTCGGCCTCGGCGAAGGCGAACACCTCGCTCCACAGGCGGGACTCGAGGCATGACTCCATCTTGGGCAGGTAGTAGAACGGGCCCTGGCCCGACTCTGCCAACGCCTTGGCGTTGTGGAAAAAGTGCAGGCCGAAGTCGACCAGAGCGCCAATGGCAGGTGCGCCGTTGATGAGCACGTTGGCCTCGGGCAGGTGCCAGCCGCGCGGGCGGACCACGATGGTGGCCAGAGGCGAGTCGGTGCGCAGCGTGTAGGACTTGCCGTTGTTCGCGTCCGCGAAGGACAGGGTGCCGGCAGCGGCGTCGGTGAGGTTGGCCAGCGCGTCGATGACGTTGTGCCAGGTCGGGGTGGAGGCGTCTTCGAGGTCGGCAAGCCAGACCTTGGCACCGGAGTTCAGCGCGTTGATGGCCATCTTGGCCGGGCTGGCAGGGCCGGTGATTTCCACGCGGCGGTCCTGCAAGGCAGCCGGTGCCGGGGCGACCTTCCAGTCACCGGCCCGGATCTCGGCGGTGGCCGGATCAAAGTCCATGGTGCCGGTCTTGGCTACCTCGGCCCGCGCCGCGGTGCGTGCGTCAAGTAGCTCGTTGCGGGTTGCGGCGAACTTCTCGTGCAGCTTCGACACGAAGGCAAGGGCCTCGGCGGACAGAATCTCATCGGCCTTGGCAACGGCCGGGATGTGCGTCAGGGTGATGCTCATGGTGGTGGACCAGATCTCTCTTGCTACTTGTTCTTCGCGGCGGCGGTGGTAACGGCCTCGGCAACGTCTGCGGCCACGTGCGGGTCGAAGACGGAGGGAATGATGAAGCCGGGGTTGAGTTCATCTTGGCTCACGCGGGCTGAAATGGCATCGGCTGCAGCCAACAACATTTCGTCGGTGATGTCTGAAACGCGTGCATCGAGCAGCCCGCGGAAGAAGCCCGGGAAGGCCAACACGTTGTTGATCTGGTTCGGGAAGTCGGAACGTCCCGTGGCGACCACGGCGGCGTGGCGGCCGGCGGCGATCGGGTCGACCTCCGGGTCCGGGTTGGCCATGGCAAAGACAATGGCGTTCTCGTTCATGGACTCGATGTCCGCCTCGTCAAGGATGTTCGGGGCGGAGACGCCGATGAAGACATCCGCGCCGACCATGGCTTCCTTGAGCGTTCCGGTGAACTGCTCCGGGTTGGTGTTGTCGGCCAGCCACTGACGGTGCGGGTCGGCGGAAACATCGGTGCGGCTGATGGCTCCGTTGCGGCCCGCGGCGATGATGTTCTTGGCGCCACGGGCGGCCAGGAGCTGGATGATGGCATTGCCGGCGGCGCCGACGCCGGAGACGACGATGCGGACCTTGTCGATCTGCTTGCCGACCACCAGCAACGCATTGCTCAATGCGGCCAGGGTGACAATGGCGGTGCCGTGCTGGTCGTCGTGGAAGACCGGGATGTCGAGTTCCTCGCGCAGGCGGGCCTCGATCTCGAAGCAGCGCGGTGCGGCGATGTCCTCGAGGTTCACGCCACCGTAGACCGGGGCGAGGGCCTTGACGATCATGATGATCTCTTCGGTGTCCTGGGTGTCCAGGCAAACCGGCCAGGCATCGACGTTGGCAAACTGCTTGAAGAGCGCCGCCTTGCCCTCCATGACCGGAAGAGCCGCGGCAGGGCCGATGTTGCCCAGGCCGAGCACGGCAGAGCCGTCGGTGACCACGGCAATGGTGTTGCGCTTGATGGTGAGGTTGCGCGCGTCCTCGGGGTTCTCGGCAATGGCCAGGCACACACGTGCCACACCGGGGGTGTAGGCGCGGGAGAGGTCATCGCGGTTGCGCAGGGCGACCTTGGGGACGACTTCGAGCTTGCCGCCCAGGTGCATGAGGAAGGTGCGGTCCGAGACATTGCGGACGCTCACGCCGTCCAGTGCATCCAGGGCGTCCCGGACAACTTGGCCATGGTCGGCGTCGGTGGTGTTGCAGCTGACGTCGACGACCATGTGCTCATGGCCGGATTCGGCCACGTCAAGGGCCGTAATCGACCCTCCGGCGCGACCCACGGCCGCGGCCAGTTCGCTGGTTGCAGTGATCGAGACGGGCGTTTGGACACGCAACGTCAGGGAATATCCCGGGCTTGGTACAGCCATATCGTCCTCCTGAAAAAGTTTCCGTATAGTGGATACTATTATCTACGGAGTGAAATTACAAGCGCTTATGTGCACTGGGTCACGGGAATTATGAGCCAAAGTTTCGGATCGTGGAATAATTCTCTGGAGCTCCGGTATTGTTGGGCCCAAGGACACGACCACTTGCGGGATCATCGGGACGATTCCCACCCGCGCACCAGCAGACCCAGGAGCACCTCCATGGCCGAAGCAAAGACGACATCGGGCGTCCAATCAGTCGAGCGCGCCTTCGAGCTCCTTGAACTCATTGGCCGGGCCGGCGGAGAAGCGGCCCTGAGTGAACTTGCCGTGGACACCCCGCTCCCCCTTCCCACCATCCACAGGTTGCTGCGCACCCTGGTTGGCATTGGATACGTTCGCCAGCTGAGCAACCGCCGCTACGCCTTGGGCCCGCGGCTGATTCGCCTGGGCGAGGTCGCCAACCGCCAGCTGGGGGCCCTGTCCACACCCATCCTGCAAAACCTGGTGAACGAACTGGGCGAATCGGCCAGCATCGCGGTGCTCGACGGCGACATGGTCACCTACATATCCCAGGCTCAGTCCCCGCACGCGATGCGCATGATCACCGAGGTCGGACGCCGCTCCTCGCTGCACGGCACGAGCGTGGGCAAGGCCATCCTGGCGGTGCTGGATAACGACCGGGTCCAGCGGCTGGTCAACCAGGCCGGCATGCCCGCCCACACGCCCAAGACCATCACAACCATGCACCAGCTCTTCGACGAGCTCGAGGTGGTCCGCACCCGCGGCTACGCCATCGACGAGGAAGAGCAGGAACTGGGCGTGCGCTGCCTGGGCATGTCGGTCCCGGGTGCGCCGACGCCGATGGCCATCTCCGTCTCCGGGCCCGTCACCCGCGTGACTGACGAGTTCACCTCCCGGGCCATACCGCACCTTCGTGCGGCCACGGCCCAGCTTTCCGCGGCCCTGGCAGTCACGACCGGCTGACAGCTGCAAAAGCACCGCAAGGCGGGACGGTCCGAGGCGGGAAACCTGGTTCCCCGCCTCCGGCCGGACCGCCTTGCTGCCTAAGATGACCTGTCCCGCGGATCAGTGGTGTGGTGCGGGTGGCCCGGATCGCACGAACTCGGACTCGTCCGGGCACCGGACGCCGGCCTCCTCGCATTTCTTGCGATACTCCTCAACGATGCCCTTGAATTCGTCATCGTCGACAACGGGGATCTCCTCGCCGTCCGCGTCGATGAGCTTGCCGGACTTGAACAGGTCCCCCTCCAGCAGGCCGCGGACCTCCTCCGCCTTCACGATGCGCGGGACCTGCTCCGCGATGACCATGCGAGGCGGTGCCGCGGCATAGGCCGAACCGTGCCGCCTTGGGGTGCCGATCTTCAGCTCGTTGAACAACAGGTTCAGCGCCACGGCCATGACCGCGGCCGAGCTGATGCCCGAGTGGAAGATGGTCGCGAACCAGGTCGGGAACGCGTCGTAGAAATCGGTCTTGACGATCGGCAGCGCACCGAAGGCGATGGAGGCGGCGACGATGATCATGTTCAGGTTGTTCTCGTATTTCACGCTCGCCAGGGTGCGGATGCCCGAGGCCGCAACGGTGCCGAACAGCACGATGCCGGCCCCGCCCAGGACCGGGGTGGGGATCGCGGCGACCACGCGGCCGAGGATCGGCAGCAGGCCAAGGACCACCAGGATCCCGCCGCCGGCGGTGACAACGAAGCGGGATTTCACCCCGGTGATGGCCACCAGCCCGACGTTTTGCGCGAACGCGCTCTGGGTGAAGGTGTTGAAGACCGGAGCCAGGATGCTGGAGGCCATGTCGGCGCGCAGGCCGTCGGCGATGCGCCGCGAATCGACGCGGGTCTTGGCGATCTCCCCCACCGCGAGGATGTCGGCGGTGGTTTCGGTGAGGATCACGATGACAACGATCGTCATCGAGACGATGGCACCGAGCTCGAACACCGGCCACCCGAAGGCGAAGGGTTGCGGGAAGGCGAAGATGGCGCCGTGGCCCACG
This sequence comes from Paeniglutamicibacter sp., assembly GCF_046714615.1. Taxonomy (NCBI): domain Bacteria; kingdom Bacillati; phylum Actinomycetota; class Actinomycetes; order Micrococcales; family Micrococcaceae; genus Paeniglutamicibacter; species Paeniglutamicibacter sp. The sequence goes on along the minus strand of NZ_JBKKAP010000100.1, from coordinate 16,590 downwards.
GCCGAGAAATCCGCCCTGCCGAGGAACACGGCGATGACGGTGCCGATGACCATGGCCAGCAGGATGGACAGGCGCGAGATCGCTGCCTTGCCGACTTTGGAGAGGAGCAACACGATGACCATGGTCATTCCGGCCAGGCCGATGTTTGCCAGCGAGCCATAGTCGTCGGCCTTGGCGTTTCCGCCCATGGCCCAGTTGGCCGCCACCGGGATGAGTGAAAGCCCGATCATCGTGATGACCACGCCGGTCACCACCGGCGGGAAGAAGCGCACGATCTTCGCGAAGAACGGGGCCACCAGGAATCCGACCACGGAGGCCGCGAGCACCGCGCCGAAGACCGACTGGATTCCGCCGTCGCCGTTGACGATCGCCACCATGGTGGACACCGAGGCGAAGGAGGTGCCCTGGACCAGGGGGAGCTGGGCACCGAAGAACGGGACGCCGACGGTTTGCAGGATCGTGGCCAGGCCACCGACAAAGAGGCAACTGGCAACCAAGACGCCGATCTGTTCCGGGGACAGCCCGGCGGCACCGCCGATGATCAGTGGCGGTGCGATGATTCCGCCGTACATGGTCAGTACGTGCTGGAGCCCGTAGGCGATCGTCTTGCCCAGGGGCAGCCGTTCGTCCTCCGGACGGTGTGTAGTACTTTTGACTTGCGCAGCCTTCATGTCTGACTCCTTGATGGGTTGCGACGCATCGGGGGTGCCCGCGTTGCACCGCGCGCACCCCCAAGACCTCACCGGCTAGCAGAATCCGGGCGTGTTTTCCCAGATCGGATGGGCTGCGGAGGCGCCTTCGCGGGTGATAGCGGCCTCGATCAGGCCGTACGGGCGATCCGCAGCGAAGAAGACCTCGTTCGGGTTGTCCTGGCCGAACGGGGACAGGTCAACCAAGAAGTGGTGCTTGTTGGGCAGCGAGAACCTGATTTCCTCGATTTCCGGATGCGCCTCCAGGACCGCCTCGCCCATGTCGAACATCGTCTGCTGCAAGGCGAAGGAATGCTTGGCGGCGAAGCCCTCCAGTAGCAGTTCCCGCACCGAGACGTAGACGGCGTTGAAGTCCAGGTCCCCATTGGCAATCGCGGCCGAGTTGTAGCGCCAGCGGCTGCTGACGTCGGTGGCCAGGATCCGGTCGCCGGTTTCCTGCAACGTGGTGTAGCGGTCAACGGGGAAGTTGCGGAACTCGCTGGCGGTGGACTTGAGCACGGTCAGGTCCTTGATCCCGGCGAGCACCGAGGCCTCGCCGTCCTTGATTTCCAGAACCGCGGTACGCACCTCGGACTTGTTCCGGGAGAATGCGTGGTCGTGGTCCTGGATGCGGTCCCAGAAATACTGCTCGGCGGCCCAGCGTCCGCCGGTGACCCAGTCGAATTCGGTGGTGAAGTGCGTGCCGAGCCGCAGCAGGAACGCCTCCGGCGAGCCAACGCCGTCCCGGGCCAAGCCGTAGACGGTGTTTTTCTGCGTATCGGTGGGGACAACGTGCCGGTTGTCGCCGACGACGTGCGCGGCGAAGAAGTCGCCGTGCAGCTGCGAGGTCACGTTCAGGTCCTCGATCTCGTGGCGGTCGGTGTCCCGGGTGATTTTCACCAGCCGGACCTCGGCCTTGCCGTATTGGTTGGCGCCGAGCACGATCTTGGTGCCGGTCTTCTTTTCGGCTGCAAAGGTGTTCATGATGTCTAGCTCCCTCGGTACGTGGAATATGCAAACGGGCTGAGAAGAAGAGGTACGTGGTAGTGAGCGGCGGTGTCGTTGACGACGAAATCGATGCTCACCGCGGGAAAGAAGGTTTCCGTACCCGTCTTTCCGAAGTAGTCACCGGTGCCGAAGGCGATTCGGTGGTGACCGGCTTCAACCTGTGTCGGACCGAGCGACTCGATGCGTCCGTCGGCATCGGTGACTCCTGATCCGATTTCTTGCCATCCGGATGCCGTCTTGGCTTCCAGCGTGGCCTTGACACCGGAGGCAGGCCTCCCGGTCCCGGTGTCGAGTACATGGGTGGTGATGTGGCTTCTCGCAGCCTTGGTGGCGCTCATCGAGGACTCCTTTGGATTCGTTGAGGGTGTAGGAAAAAGCTGTAGATTCCGGTGGACGCGGTCTAGCTCGAGGGCACGCGGCTGAAGACCGCGGCGAGGCGCAGGAGGGCGATGGCACGCAACTGTTCGCCGGCTTCCGCCCGTTCGACGTCGGGGTCGTTGTCCAATCGGCGGCGCAGTTCGGCGAGAATTTCTTCGCTGCTTCGGCCGGCGGCGCGTATGAGGAATACGCGGGCGAACCGATCTTCGTAGGCACGGTTGGCGGCGAGAATCTCGGCGGCAATCCTCTCGTCGAGATTCAGCGTTGATTGTTCGCCGCGGCTGAGCGATGCTTCCGCGGATGAACCGGTGGCGCGTTCCCCGATGCGGGGATGGTGGGCAAGCGCCGCGTCGATCTCCGCTTCGGTGAACGGGTCGGCGGCGTTTTGGGCCCAGGCCAGGAGTTCTTCGAGGGAACCAAAGGGGCGGGCGCCGAGAATCGCCTCAATCCAGCGATCAATATCGGCACATGGCCGAAGCACTGCGGCTGCGTTAGTCGAGCCGAGGGCGTTGAAACGGGAAATCTCCATGGGGTGATCAGCTCTTTCAATCCTGCGTGGTTTTCCTGCACCATCCAGGGCTGAACACCCTTACCACCGGCTTGGAACCGGCTTCGACTCGATGTTTCTGGATGGTGGAACTCTGCTTTCACACCATGTAACTCGGATCACACCCTTCCCGTCAAGGGGTTCGGTGAATCTTTTCCCGCAGCCTGCCGCCCACTCCCCGGGGTCGGGCATGAAGCAAGTTACGTTGAACCCTTGCCTTTCCCGCACTCCGCGTACATACTTAATTTCACTAACCAATATTTAGATTCCATATCTTGGAATCTTTGCCGTTTCGAGGAGGACCGCATGAACATCACCCAGCCCATCGCTGAAGCATCCAGCGAGAAACTAGCGCGCGCACTTCCGGAAACCTCGACGGCACTGAGCACCGGAATGTTCCACCCAATCGGCGGATTGGACCCGGACATGAGCTGCGGCCCGCGGAGCCCCAAGCCACGCGTCGGGCTCTGGTCGCGCTTTCGCACCGCACGCAGCTAGCCACTGAACATCCAAGCCGAGGGGTCCCCCGGGATCCCCTGCCGCAAACGGCACTCCACGCCGAAAAACGACCACAGCGGTGGGATTCCAAGCACGGCCAGGGGATCCCACCGCTCACGTGTCACCGCCGGGCAACCGCCGCCACCACAAGGTCCAGGTCCCCTTGATACGCCAATGGCATCAGTAGGCTGGGAGTCGAATACCGCGCGAGCTCCTCGTCAGCAGGCACCGCCGATCAATGTCAGCCACTCTTCCAAAGGATGATTCCACTTGAATCCTGTCCACAATCAGGCCGCGCCCGCGCCGCGAACCATGCTGGTCACCGGGGCCGGTTCAGGGATCGGGCGTGCGGTCACCCAACGGATGCTCAAGGCGGGATGGAACGTGGTCCTTGCCGGCCGGCGCGAGGCACAGCTGGAGCACAGTGCCGACAAGCACCCCCATGCCCTCGTGGCGCCGACAGACATCACCGATCCATCAGCGGTGGAGCGGCTTTTCGCTGTCGGGATCGATCGCTTTGGCAAAATCGACGTACTCTTCAACAACGCCGGGGTCTTTGGCCCCGCGGCAACCATCGGCGAGCTCACGGCGCAGCAATGGCAGGAGGTCTGCGCCGTCAACCTCAGCGGGGCCATGTACTGCGCTGGCGCCGCGTTCAGGCACATGCAGGAATCCGGCGGCGGTCGCATCATCAACAACGGTTCGATCAGCGCGCAGGTGCCGCGGCCAGCTTCCGTTGCCTACGCGGTGACCAAGCATGCGATCACGGGCCTGACCAAGTCCATCGAACTGGACGGCCGACCCTACGGCATTGCATGTTCGCAGGTCGACATCGGAAACGCCGCCTCGGAGATGATGAAGGAAGTCGGCGCAGCCTCGGGCGCGCTGCAGGCCGACGGAAGCCGGAAGGTCGAGCCCACCTTCGACATGGACCAGGCCGCGGCCACCATTGAGTTCATTGCCGCCGCCCCGGCCGAGGTGTCCATAAACCACGTCACCATCACCGCAGCCGGAATGCCGTTTGTCGGCCGCGGCTAGGAGAGGCGCTGCCCCCTAAAGGTGCGCGGCGAACAAGCGTTCCAGCTTGGTGAACGAGGACTCCCAGCCGGCACGCGCCGGCTCCAGGACCTCGGCCGGAAGCGGACCCTGGGTGATCCTCAGCGCGGTGCCCGCCGGGCAATCGGAAAACTCCACGCGCATTCTGATGACCAGGTTCAACGTCATTTCATGCGGTCCGTCTTCGCCGACCAGCAGTTCGTGTTCCCGGATCTCGGTGAATGTCGCATGCACCGGCGAGGTTTGGGTGGGGTCCTCGAGCAGGTGCATCACGAACTTCTGTACGCCACCGACTCGCGGTTCGATGGTGACAGTATCCACGTGCACGCCCCAGCCCTCCGGGCCAAACCATTCGGCCAGGATTTCCGGTTCGGTAAATGCAGCCCACACCGCACTTCGGGGTGCCGAAAATTCGCGTTCAATTACCAGTTCGCCCATATCCATGCGCACGAGATTACCCCGGTTCGAGCCGCGAACCGAATAATCCCCGACTTCTGTGGGGGCAAACACGCGCCACACGTTGATGAAAGGATTGGTGTCATGACCGTGATGAAATCAATCTTGCTCTTCGGTGTGGCCGCCCTGCTGGAAATCGGCGGTGCCTGGCTCATCTGGCAGGGCATCCGCGAGCACCGCGGCTGGCTCTGGGTCGGCGCCGGGGCAGTGGCCCTGGGGCTGTATGGCATCGTGGCCACGCTCCAGCCCGATGCCAACTTCGGCCGCATCCTGGCAGCATACGGAGGCGTCTTCATCGCCGGTTCCCTGCTGTGGGCGGTGTTCCTGGACGGGTTCCGACCGGACCGCTGGGACATCGCCGGAGCCATCGTTGCCCTGGCCGGCGTCGGACTGATCATGTACGGCCCGCGCGGGGCCTAGGAACCGAGGATCCCCCGGCCGGGATCGGCCGTCCCCTCAGACAGAGGATCCCCTCCGGGAAGAACCGTGGCTGCCGGCCAGGTCCTCAGGGGCAACCGCCTGATGGCCCTGCACACCACCAGCACCCAGCCGAGCACTCCGGCGAGACAGACCCGCTCGGCGAGCCCCAGCAGATCCGGCCCAACGGCGGCGGTCAGACCCAGCGATGCGAGCCCGACGGCAGTCACTGCCGCAAGAATGAACGCCGCAGGGTAGGCATTTGCCAGCTCCGGGGCGGAGCGCATCCAGCGGGTCAGCACGAGAATGCCGGCCAGCGCGGCCAGGAATCCCCCGCCGGCCACGTAAAGATGCACGGTGCCCTCCGTCGTCGCCGCATGCAGGCCGGACCCGGCATCAACGTCGGTCGGGAAAAAGGCCAGGACCGCCGAACACAGGCCCCCGGCGGCCATCAAGAGCACCCCGGTCCGGCGGAAGCCGGAGACTTGGTCGACCCGGTTGATGGCAACGATGGCACACAGGGTGGTGACGGCCCGGCCGAGGAAATTCAGATTCATGATCCACCCGAACGGACCCACCGCCAGGTTGCTTTCGGCGTCACTGACCACGCTGTAGTGCGGGGGCAGGAACTGGAGCACCACGTCGACCAGGACGTAGAGCGCGACGCCGGCCATGGCTGCGGTGGCAAGCCGCCGTCGGGCATTGTCCGGGTTCTGCGGCATCATTGATCCAGCTTTCCATACCGGCGCCCCCTTCCGCCGCACGGCGCCCACGCCGACGAGCAAACAACGCGAGACCTGCGAAAATAGGGCCCCGGAAACTGAGGTTTTTTGTGAGTCACCGTGAACCCTTGAATCCGGGGCGCTGCGGTGTTGGACTACATGTCATGGACAACGACGCACGCACCATCCTGGCCATCGGAACCAAGAAGGGCCTCTGGCTCGCCGAAAGCACTGACCGCGAAACCTGGACGCTGGCCGGACCCCACTTCGCCAACCTCGAGGTCCCCTCCGTGGCCATCGACACCCGGGAGGGCAGGACACGCATCCTGGCCGGGGTCAACGACTGGCACTGGGGACCCACCGTCGTCTACAGCGACGACTCGGGCACAACGTGGTCCGAACCCGAGCAGGGTGCCATCAAGTTCCCGGCGGACACCGACACCGCACTGGCGCGGATCTGGCACCTGCGCCCCGACACCGATGAACGTCCCGGTGTCGTGTGGGCCGGGTGTGAACCGATCTCGGTCTTCAAGTCCACCGACTCCGGGGAGAACTTCGAACTGAACCGCGGGCTCTGGGACCACCCCCACCGCAGCGAATGGGGGGCGGGCTTCGGCGGGGCCGCGGTGCACAGCATCGTGCCCAACGCCACGCACGAGAACATCATCCACGCGGCCATGAGCACCGGCGGGGTGTACCGCAGCACCGACGGCGGCACCTCCTGGGAGCCGCGGAACAAGGGCATCCACGTCGACTTCGACCCTGAGCCGTTCCCCGAGTTCGGCCAGTGCGTCCACCACATCACCGCCGATGCCGAGGACCCGGACCGGCTCTATGCGCAAAACCACGGCGGGGTCTACCGCACCGACGACGCCGGGGACCAATGGAACAGCATCGCCGACGGACTGCCGGCCGACTTCGGATTCGTGTTCCTGTCACACCCCCGCACGGGCGGCACCGTGTGGACCATCCCGCTCAAGGGCGCCGAGGAGCGCAACCCGGTGGGCGGACGGCTCTCGGTCTACCGCTCCACGGATGCCGGGGACACCTGGAGCGAGCAACATTCCGGGTTGCCGGATGCGGACTGGAACGCGGTGTTGCGCGACGCGGCGGCGGTGGACGAGCACCCCGAAACCGTGGGCGTCTACTTCGGCACCCGCGGCGGGGAGGTCTTCGCCAGCAACGACGAGGGCGCGCACTTTGTCACGGTGGCCCGGCGCCTGCCCGATGTGCTCAGCGTCCGGGCAGTCCAAGCCAACGGTGCGGGGCAATGACGGACATTACCGTCGAGGTGCCCTCGGTGTTGTCTTCCGCGCTGGGCGGCCAACGCAGCCTGCAGGTCCCGCTGCCCGCAGACGGCACGGTGGGCGGGATCCTGGATGCGCTCGGCGAGCAGTACCCACTTTTTGCCCGGCGGGTGCGCGACGAGCGCGGGCAGGTGCGCCGCTTCGTGAACGTCTTCATCGGGCCGGACAACATCCGCACCCTTCAGGGACTGGGATCCGCGGTGCGGGAGGGGCAGAGCGTGCTGATCATGCAATCGGTGGCCGGCGGATAGCGGCGCTTCACCCGCCGAACGCCGCGGGGCGGGGCGCGCCGCAGGGGTGCCGAAAAGCGGTGCCGGCACTACGCTGAGGACATGAGTAACCTCGAGGCTGCCCCTGACGAGCTAGTTTGCGGTTCGGTGCCGACCCACGCCGGGATCGAGCTGCTTCTGCCGCGCAATGTCCCGCTCGGCGGGCCCCGCGCCATGGATGTGCGCCGCACGCTGCCGCAAAAACAGCGCAGCCTCATTGGCGCCTGGTGCTTCCTTGACCACTACGGGCCCGACCCGGTCGGCGAATCCGGAGGGATGAAGGTCCCGCGCCACCCGCACACCGGGTTGCAGACCGTGTCCTGGCTGTTCACCGGGGAAATCGAGCATCGCGATTCTGCCGGTTACCACGCCATGGTGCGCCCCGGCGAGGTGAACCTGATGACCGCCGGCCGCGGGATCAGCCACTCCGAATTCTCCACCCCCGGGACCACGGTGCTGCACGGAGCCCAGCTGTGGGTCGCGCTGCCCGATTCCGCCCGGCACATGCCGCCGACCTTCGCCCACTACCGCCCCGAACCCCTCACCGGGGACGGGTGGTCCCTCAGCGTGTTCCTGGGCGATGCAACCGTCCTGAACCACCACGGCGCGGACCAGTACTCCGAGTCCCCGGTTGCCACGCACACCGAATTGCTGGGGGCAGAGATCCGCTTGGAGCCCGGCACCAGCATCCGGCTTGCGGTGAAGGCACACCACGAGCACGGGGTGCTGCTGGATTCGGGCTCCCTCTCCGTCGGGGCCGACGAGCTGCCCGTGAACCACCTGGCCTACCTGCCGCCCGGGACCCAGGAGATCACCCTGCGCGCGGGCGCGAGGCCTGCGCGCGCGCTGCTCATTGGCGGGGAACCGCTGAACGAGCAGATCCTGATGTGGTGGAACTTCGTGGGCCGCACCCACGAGGAAGTCGTCGAATACCGCCGACAGTGGCAGGCGGAGATCGGCGCCGAACCCGGCGACGGATCAACCAAGCGCTTCGGGGACTTCCCCGCAGGCCAGCCCGCCGCCCTGCCTGCACCGGTGCTGCCCTCGGTGCGGCTGCGGCCCCGCGACTGACCACTCCGCCAACACGCAATCTGCCGGTGCATAGGCATCGGCCCCAAGAACAAGGAAGGTTCCGGTGGGGATCGTGACGCTGCAAGAAGAGCTCGGCAAGTTGCGCCGCTCCCTGGCCGAACGCGCGGCGCTGGGCGACCAGCTGGATGCCAGGCGCGAGATGGAGCACTTCGTCTCCTTCCGCTCGCTGCGCGAGGTGACCGAGGCCGCCACCCACTTTGAACGGGCCGGCTGGCAGGTCGATCGGACCGAGGGCCAGGACGCCAATTCCCGTTTCCTGCTGCGCGTCTACCGGGAGCAGGCCCTCGACGTGGAAAGCGCGGAGCACGCGCTGCGCAACGTGCACGCCATCACCGAAAAGCACGGCGGGACCTACGACGGGTTCGGTGCCATGTTCATCGACGCCGCCGACAGCGAGCCCAGGGGGTTCTTCGGCCGGCTTTTTGGAAACCAATGACAGCCGAGGGACAGGAACAACCAATGAGCGAAATCCGTGTCGAGCACATGCCCGAACGCCGGCGCTACGCCCTGATGGACGGGAGCACCCGCATAGGGGCAACCCACTACCGCGAGCTGGACACCGGCAGCGGCATCGAACGGGTCTTCTTTCACACGGTGGTCGACGAGGCCTATGCCGGGCAGGGACTCGCAGGAAAGCTCGCCGCCGCCGCGCTGTCCGACACGGTGGCCCAGGGCCACAAGATCGTTCCGGTGTGCCCGTACATCAAGGTCTATGTAACCAAGCACCATGAGTACGACGCCGACCTGGTGCAGCCCACCGCGGAGCACCTGCGGATCGTGCCGAAGGTATAAGGGGCGGCTGGCGGATCAATCCGCCAGCTCGAGTCCCAGCTCGGTGAGCGCCGCACGCAGGATCACGATGCCGCTGGGCCCGAACCCGTGCAGCGCCAGCAACCCCGCTTCGCTGTACTCGGCGGCCTGCTCGAGCGTCGCGATCCCCGCCCCTTCCAGCGCGCGGGCGGCGGGTGCCGAGATCTTGGGCAACGGATGGCTGGTCATGGCTCCAGCGTAGCAACGTCCTCCCGCTCCGCGTGGGACGGCACCTTGGAACGCACCCTCGGGGTGATGAGCAGCAGCAACGCGCCGATGGCAGCGGTGAAAACGAAAACCGCCGTGAACGAATCGTTGCCGCTGAACGCACCGAAGACCAGCCCTCCGACCGCCAGCGCCAGCGCCGAGCCCAGGGAATCCGACACGGCCAGGGCCGAGGAGTTGAAGCCCTGGTTCGCTGTGGTCGAAAGCTTGATCAGGTGCACGTTCTGCCGCGGATAGACCAGTCCCATCCCGCCTCCGCCCATGGCCCAGGCGAGGATCGCGACGAGGGCCGGCAGGTGGAAGGCCGCGGTGGCCAGCACCAGGACGATGGCGCCGACTCCGAGCGCGGATCCGATGAGCATGGCCAGTTCGTTGGACAGCCGCTCGCCCATCCGTCCCTGGATCGCCGAGCCCAGGGACCAGCAGATCGCCCCTCCGGTCAGGGCCAGCCCGGCGATCGCGGCGCCCAGGCCAAAGCGCTGAATCAGCAGGTAGGGCAGATAGACCTCGGTGCCGAAAAAGGCCGCGGCGGTCAATCCGCGCACCAGGATCGTGGCCGGCAGCCCGCGGGCGGCCAGCAACGATCCGCGCGGCAGCAACGGCCGCACGGCCAAAACCATCATCACCACGGCCAGTGCCATCAGCGCCGGGCCCAGCACCGGCACCCGGGCCGCCAGATTCAACCCCAGCACCGCGGCTGCGGCCAGGGTCGCCCAGCCCAGGGACCTCCAGCCGAAGGCGGCCTCCGGGTTCTCCCCGCCACCGAGACCCCGCACCGAGGGCACCACCGCGGCCATGGCCAGGACCACCAGTCCCACGACGCCGAGAAAGACCCAGCGCCAGCCAATGGTCTGCGCCACGAGGCCCGCGGCGAATGGCCCGATGAGCGAGGGGACGACCCAGGCCGCGGCAAAGGCGGCAAAGATCTGCGGGTGCAGGCGCGGAACATACGCCCGCGCCACCACCACATACAGGGCCACAGTGATCGCCCCGCCGCCGAGGCCTTGGACCAGGCGCCCGGCAACCAGCATTTCCATGTTCGGGGACAACCCACATACCAGCAGCCCGAGCACAAAGATCCCGCAGGAGACGTACAGCGGGAGGACCGGCCCGTGGCGGTCGGAGTAACTTCCGGCAGCCACCATGCCGATCACCCCGCTGGCCATGGGTGCGGCGAACGCCAGCGCGTACAGGCCGGATCCGTCCAGTTCGGCGCTGACCAGCGGCATCACAGTGGTGACGGCCAGCGACTCAAACGCCACGAGGAAGACCAGGGTGAACATGCCCAGGGTGACCCAGCGGAATTCCGGTGCCAAAAGACCCGGGGACCCGTTGATGGAGGCGTTCGGCTGGCTGGACATACCTTGAGCCTAAAGTCCCGCGGCCAGCGGTACTACATGGCCGGGCTCGGCCCCTCGCATTCGGGCCGTGAACCTCGCCCGCCCAGGCACGCAACCGCTGAGTTTCATGGATATGCTTCGGGCATGGAATTCACCCAGCAGCTCACCGTCAAGGTGCCTCGTTCGCGCTTCATCGAGCTCTTCGATGATCCCGAGAACCTCAAGGCGTGGCAGCCAGGGCTCATCTCGTTCGAGGGGCTCACCGGCACCCCTGGCCAGCCCGGGTCGACGTCGCGGCTGGTGTACAAGCAGGGCAAGGGAACCATGGAAATGATCGAGACCGTGACGCGGCGCGACCTGCCCGAGGCATTCGACGGCACCTACGACGCCAAGGGCATGCACAACGTCTTCCGGAACGAATTCCACGATCTCGATGGGACCGCCACGCGCTGGGTGGCCCACAACGTCTTTGATTTCACCGGTTTCATGCGGATCGTGGCATTGCTCTTTGGCCCCGTGGTCAAGAAGCAAAACCTCAAAACGATGACGGCCTTCAAGGATTTTGCCGAAGCCCGCATCTAGACGCTGTGGTGCAGGATCAGTGCCGCAAGGAAACCCAGCGCGGCGATGAGTCCCGTGAGCATGTGCTGCTCCTCGAAGGCCTCGGGGATCATGGTGTCGGCGAGCATCGCAAGAATGCCGCCCGCCGCGATTGCGGTGACCACCGCAATGATCTCTCCCGGGGCGTTGTCGAGGGCGAGGTAGCCGACCATTGCGGCAAGGCCGGAAAGCACCGCAATACTCCCCCAAATGGCAAAGACCTCCTTGGGTCCCTTGCCCGCGCGCTTCATGTCTGCGGTGCTGGCAAGTCCCTCGGGCACGTTGGATATGAAGATTGCCGCCAGCATGGTTGGGTTGACGGCTGCACCGGTGAGCAGCCCAACGCCCAGCACGATGGATTCGGGGATGCCATCCAGCAGGGCACCGACTGCGATGGCAGTTCCCCCGTTTGAAGCTCCGCCATCGCGGCTCCCGGGCCGCAAGGCGGCCTTGCTGCGACGCCGATGTTCCGCACCGAGGCGCACCAGCAGGGAGTTGGCCCCGACATAGCTGACGGCTCCGGCCAGGAAGCCGACCACTGTGGCCCACAGCCCGCCGACTTCCTCAGCCTCGGCAACCAGCTCGAAGGCGAGGGCGGAAATCAGCACTCCGGCGCCAAATGCCATGATGCTCGAGACAATTTTTCGCGGAATGTCCAACCACCAGGCCGCGGCGGCGCCGAGCAGCAACGCCGACCCGGCGATGGTGCCCCACATGAGTGCTTGCAAGGACATCATCATGGCGTCACGCTATCGCATAATAACTATTCACGCAGCGATTTCATGGAATACGCGGCATCGCGGACAAGGAATCGGCACCCTTGCCCGCGCATCCAGCGGACCATTTCGCGGCCGCCAAACGACTATGGGCGGTTGCGTGGCCCCGAAAGGGGGAACGCAACCGCCCGGTCGCCGGATGTTCCGAGAAACTAGCCGTGGCCGTCCTGAGCCATGTTGCTGAAGCGCGAGTAGTGGCCTTGGAAGGCGACGGTGATGGTCTTGGTCGGGCCGTTACGGTGCTTGGCCACGATCACGTCGGCCTCGCCGGCACGGGCCGATTCCTTGTCGTAAATATCTTCACGGTGCAAAAGAATGACCATGTCGGCATCCTGCTCGATCGATCCGGACTCGCGAAGGTCCGAAATCATCGGCTTCTTGTCGGTACGCTGTTCCGAACCACGGTTCAGCTGGGAGAGCGCGATGACCGGAACGTCGAGCTCCTTGGCCAGAAGCTTCAGCGCACGGGAGAACTCCGAAACTTCCTGCTGACGCGATTCGACTTTTTTGCCCGAGCTCATCAGCTGCAGGTAGTCGAGCACCACGAGCTTGAGGTCATGCTTCTGCTTGAGTCGACGGCACTTGGCGCGAATTTCCATGAGCGACATGTTCGGCGAATCATCAATGAACAGGGGCGCGTCATTGAGCCGGCCCATGGTGGTGGCGATCTTCGACCACTGTTCGTCCTGGATGGTGCCCTTTCGCAAGTCCTGCAGCGCGATGCTGGCCTCCGCCGAGAGCAGGCGCATGGCAATTTCGTTCCGGCCCATTTCCAGGGAGAAGAAAACGGCAGTCATGCTGTTCTTAATGGACGCTGACCTGGCAAAATCCAATGCGAATGTTGACTTGCCAACGGCCGGGCGGGCCGCGATGACGATCATCTGGCCGCCGTGCAGGCCCTGCGTCAGTTCGTCGAGTTCGAAGAATCCGGTGGGAACACCGATCACGCCCTCGCCGCGACTGCCGGCGGATTCGATTTCATCGACGGTGCCCTCGATGATGTCGCGCAGCGGCACGTAGTCTTCGGCAGTGCGGCGCTCGGCGACCTTGTAGACCTCGGCCTGGGCCTCGTTGACGATGGCGTCGACTTCGCCGTCCTGTGAGTATCCGAGCTGGACGATCTTGGTGCCCGCATCAACCAGCCGGCGCAGCACTGCGCGTTCGCGCACGATCTCGGCGTAGAAACCGGCGTTGGCGGCGGTAGGCACCGACTGGATGAGCGTGTGCAGGTAGGCAGGGCCGCCGATGCGGGTGATTTCGCCGCGCTTGGTCAACAGGTCGGAGACGGTGACGGCGTCGGCGGGCTCGCCACGGCCGTAGAGGTCGATGATGGCTTCGTAGATCGCCTCGTGCGCCGGACGGTAGAAGTCCAGCCCGCGCAGCACCTCCACGCAGTCCGCGATGGCGTCCTTGGAGAGCATCATGCCGCCCAGGACGCTTTGCTCGGCTACGAGATCTTGCGGTGGAGTGCGTCCATAGTCCGATCCACGTGAATCAGAGCTGGTTTCGGTGCTGGCTAGCGACACGGGCTTTTCCCTTCAAGCTTCGCGGGTTCCCAAGTTTTCCGCTTCATTACCTATTCAGTGTCTCAAGGAGCACAGACGATTCGTTAGGTTCAAAATCACACGTGCTCAAGGGCACCGCGAACCTGTGGAAATAGGTGGGGAACACTGTCACCATAGACCTGTTTCCCCCCAAACCCAACACGGTTATCCACAGGCCATGTGGATAACCTGTGAACCTCGCGGCGTGTTGTGTGCACAGTCTGGGGAGAACATTGTGGATTACACCAAAATTTTGCCCACAATACGGATCTGACTAGGATCTATCTAGATACATGCCTGTGGATACAAACTATTTATCCACATCCACCAGGGGCGTAAATACCAGTTATACACACAAAAACCCCGTGATTCCGGGGCTAAATCAGTCGCCGTTTCACAGTTACCCACAAGCTATCCACAGACACGCCGGAAGTTGCCACGGATCTGGGGATTGCGGGCATTGATGGAGATCACCAACCACTGACATACTGGGCCGCATGAGCGCCAACAAGACCGCACCAACGGCCGTTGATCCTCGCGAGTTCATCGCCGCCGTGCCCCATCCGATCCGGCGCACGGACGCCGAGGTCCTCCTGGAGATGATGGAAGAGGTAAGCGGCCAGCCACCAACCATGTGGGGTCCCACGATCGTCGGCTTCGGAACCTACCACTACAGGTACGAATCGGGCCGCGAAGGGGATGCCGGCGCCATTGGCTTCTCGCCGCGGTCGACGAACCTTGCCCTTTACGGGCTGACCATAGCCCCGACCGCCGGGCCACTGCTGGCGAAGCTGGGCAAGCACAAGCGCGGGGCGTCCTGCTTGTACGTGAACAAGCTCGCGGACGTGGATCTGGAGATCCTCACCCAGCTTGCCCGCGACGGCTACCGATACATGATGGACGTGGTGCACGAACCGTCGTAGGAAACCCTCGGCAAAAAACAAAGGGCTCCGTGCCCGTGCCATCGAATCAGGGATTCGGTGCCACGGGCGCGGAGCCCTTGAGGTTCAGGTGCCTTAGGAGACCAGCTGTTCGGCGTCCAGGCGACGGAATGCCGAGCCGTGGAACACGAGCGGCGAGTTGGCGTTGTCGTGCGTCTGGTGGCCGTGGACGCGCAGCAGCACCACCTGGTGGTCGCCAGCGGGGATCTCCTGCTCAATGGAGCAGTCGAGCCACAGGGTGGCGTCATGCAGGAAGAGCGCGCCCTCGTCGGTCGAATCAAGGCGAAGCCCGGCAAAACGGTCCCCGGACTTCGAGGCGATCTGTCGGCACACGCCCTCGTTCTTCTCGCTGAGCACCGAAACGCCAATGCGTCCGCTGGTGCGCACCAGCGGCCAGGTGTTCGAGGTGTTCTGGACCGCGAACATCACCAGCGGCGGATCCATGGAGACGCCAACCGTAAAGGACGAGGCCACAATCCCTTGCGGCTGCCCGTCAACGATGGCGCAGAGTGCGGCAATGCCCGAGGGGTGCTGGGCAAAGACGTTGCGCAGGGTGTTGGGGGTGAGGTCAGAGGTGAGTGTCATAGTGCTCAATCCTTCGGCTTCGGCCCACCTTCGCGGTGCGTGTCATTCACGCGCCAACCAGTGAGGTGTGCGGTACTTGCCTCCGGGGTTCCGGTAGGCCGAATCATCACCTGGAGCACCCCGCCACCGTGAGAGGGTTGCCGGTCAACGGGCCAGGGCCTTACGTTGACACTCTTGATTCATGACTAACGTTAGAAGAAATATTTACGTCTCGTCAAAGTTTGTTTCGACATACGAAGTCACGAAGCGTAAAAATCGAAGATTGTGCGACCATATGCCATGATTCTGCCGATGGGTACCGAAGAGCGCCAATCGACACTTGAACGCCGGGACTTCCTCGCGCTGACCGAAGGAGACGCTTGCGCTTCACGGAAAGCCGGTCGCCGACCAGGTCTCAATTGTGACCTTGCAACATTCCTGGACTAGATGTCCGAGACGCCCGTATAGGTCGCATAGGCAGCGTCGCCGGTGCATTGGTAGATCAGGATGGCAAGCCCGCCCGGGGTGGTCTTGCTGCTGGAAAGCCGCAGCCCTGCCGGTGCGCCGCCGTCAGGGAAGAGGCGCCGCCCGTGTCCAAGGACCACGGGTGCCACCACGAGCCTGAGTTCGTCAATCAGCCCATCGGCAAGCAATGATCCGGCAAGCCTGGCACTCCCGTGGATCTGCAGCTCCCTGCCGGGACGCGCCTTGAGCTCCGCGACCTGGGCGGCAACGTCGCCGGAGAGGACCGTGGTCGGGTTCCAGGTTCCCTCGCCCAGCGTCTGCGAGGCGACGTACTTGGGCAGGGAATTCATGAGCCCCGTGAAGGGGTCGTCCGGGTCGGTGATTTGCGGCCAATCCCTGGCGAAGGCCTCATAGGTGCGGCGGCCAAGCAGCAGCCCGTCGGCTTCCCCAAGCCATTGCGCGGCCTGGTCAACGAAGGCCTCGTCCATGTGCGGGACAAGCCATCCACCCTGGGTGAATCCATCGGTCGTGTCTTCCTCGGGAGACCCGGGGCCTTGCGACACCCCGTCGAGACTCACGAATTCCGTCAGTGTCAGCTTCATGATCATGCCTTCTTGGTCGTTTGGCTGCCCATGCCCGGGATGCGACGTTGCCGGTGATCGAGGAAGGGCACTGCTCCACTCGGCAAAGCTACTCGAAGGGAACGCCTGGCGCCAGCCCCCGGCATGTTGCCGGTCCCCCCATCCATCGGGAACTCGACCGCGACATCCAACGCATCACCGCACCAAGGCCTTAACCCACTGTGGAGCCCCCCCCAGGGGGGGGGCCCCGTGGGGGGGCGGGAACGAGGGCCGCGGGTGCGGCAAGAAATAATTATTTTGGGGCA
>NZ_JBKKAP010000099.1:0-2645 GCF_046714615.1 Paeniglutamicibacter sp. | reverse complement strand
GGTCTGTTGAGCTTGAGTTGGGATCGGATGTTCTCCAGGACGAAGGCGCGTGCCACTCGATCAAGCATGAGCTGGCATCCCGAGGGTAGTCCCGGTGCGTCCTCGTCGATGATGCGTTCCAGCTTCTTGCGTGGCACATCCAGCAGAGCGCGGTACTTGACGTCGAAGCGGAATTCCCTGCGTTGCTGGCCAATAAAGTCCAGCACGGTGAGCACGGCCTTGTCGTCAGCACGACGCAGTCCGCGGCCCAGTTGCTGGAGGAAGATCGTCGAGCTCTGCGTGGGACGCAGCAGGAGGATGGTGTCAATCTCCGGTACGTCGAGTCCCTCGTTGAAGAGGTCGACGGCGAAGATGCAGTTCAGCTCGCGGGCCCGCAGCTTTGCCAGCGCTCCCTCTCGTTCCTCGGTGCTTGAATTTCCCGATACCGCCACCGAGGGGATTCCCGCCTCGTTGAAGACCTTGGCCATGTAGTGCGCGTGCTGGACCGAGACGCAGAACCCCAGTGCACGCATCATGGACGTGCTGAGTACCTTGTCGCGCAGTTCGTTGATGATCTTCAGGGCACGCATGTCATTGCCCGTGTACACATTGCTTAGTTGTTCCAGGTCGTAGGAGCCGCGCTTCCATTCGATGGCGCTGAGGTCGACGTCATCCGCCACACCGAAGTAGTGGAAAGGAACCAGCAGGTCGGCGTCCAGGGCATCCCATAGACGCAGCTCCGAGGCAATCCTGCCGCCAAAGTAGGTGTTCGCCACATTGACGCCGTCGCCACGTTCGGGTGTTGCAGTGAGTCCCAGCAATTCGATGGGTTTTAGGTGCTCAATGAGCTTGCGGTATGAGGATGCTTCGGCATGGTGGAATTCATCGATCACCACGACATCGAATGCCTGCGGGTCGACCTTGGAAAGCCCGAAAGCGGCCAGGGACTGGATACTGGCGAAGACGTGCTTCCATGCCTCCGGCTTTTGTCCATCCACGAACATCTCTCCGAAGGAGCCCTTCCCCAGGACCTTTCGATACGTTTTGAGGGATTGCTCGAGGATCTCCTTGCGGTGGGCCACGAACAAGAGGGTGAGGTCCCGGCCAGCCGCTTCGCACAGTCGCTTGTAATCCAGCGCCGCGAGCACGGTCTTGCCGGTCCCTGTTGCCGCAACCACCAGGTTTCGATGCTCGTTGCGGTTTGTGCGGGCGGCTTCGAGTTCTTCGAGCATTTGCTTTTGGTGCAGCAGCGGAAGCACTTCCAGCCCGGTGGATCCGAGCATTCGTTCCGCCGTTGTTCCGCCTGCACGTTTCAGTGCCGCGTCCAGCCGCTCAGCGTCAGTATCGGGATCGTATGGAACGAAGGCGTCGTCCTCCCAATAGCTGTCGAATGTCATCGAGAACTTTTGCAGGAGACCCGGAGTTGCCACGCCCGAAAGCCGGACATTCCATTCAAGCCCATCGAGCAATGCCGGTCGGCTCAGATTGGAGCTTCCAACGTATGCAGTGTCAAACCCGGAATTTCGGTGGAACATCCACGCCTTCGCATGAAGCCTCGTCGCATTCGTCTCGTAGTTGATGCGGACTTCTGCGCCGAAACGGCGAACCAGCTCGTCAATTGCGTGGCGTTGGGTTGCGCCCATATAGGTCGTGGTGATGACCCGTATTGGGATGCCGTAATCCTTTAGTGCCTCGAGGGAATCTGAAAGGAGCCGCAGGCCTTCCCACTTGATGAATGCGCACAACAGATCTACTCTGTCGGCCGAGGATAATTCGGCTCTCAGCTCGGCGGCAAGCTGTGGATCTTCGCGGCTGTTCGTGAGCAGGGCGGCAGAGCTTAGTGAATTCTGGGGCCGCTTTAATGACCGCATCCTGATCTCATCATCGCGTTGCAATTTCATCAGTTTTTGGGGGCCATGAAGGACGTCTTCGGCGTGCCCGACAAGTTCAAGAATTTGGTTGGTCAGCGTGACCATCTGAACCGGTTCGAGCGACCCAAGACGAGCCTCAATTGCGCGACCAAGAAAACGTGCCAGTTCACCTGGTGCGTCCTCGGCCTCCACAGACTCCACCGACCGCGTGAAACCGTGCAACGATGCCAACTTACCAGCCAAGTGATCGGTAATTAGGCTCTCGAAAATTCCTTCACCCAAGTCGAACGCGCTATTCTGCCCAGCTTTGTCCATCTTGCCAGGCTACTCGAACTCGGTATCCGTATCAGGGATCAACACTTGGTGGCCAACGATCCGTACTCTCGCAGCGTCCGGCTCTCATTCAAGTGATTCATTTCCTTGAATTGACCTACAAAAATTCGCCACTGAGAATTTTCCTGGAATCAATTTTGAGGTACTAGATCTTGCGTCACAATCAACCTGTCCATTCTTCCCTAGACGGGTACTTGAAAGCAGTGGCCTGCTGAATAGGAACCTTATGCCGATCCCCCACCGCGACACCCGAGCCCCAAAAATCCGACATTCAAAAACGTTGAAAATTCAAGGAAGTCGGATTCGCGCATCCCCGCCCGGAAAAATGCCCGGTGTTATTCCGAATTCGGAATAACACCGGTTATGCCGATGTCGTGGTTATTCCGATAGCGGGGGCTGGATGACTGCCACTGCTGGGGTGTGGCGGGCGAAGTTCGGCATAACTGGCTGGCCTATAGGGCT
>NZ_JBKKAP010000098.1:0-14142 GCF_046714615.1 Paeniglutamicibacter sp. | reverse complement strand
GGACGCCCAGGGACGGGTCCTGTCGGACCCGAACGTCTGGGACGGGCCCCTGGCTTCCCAGTTCCGTGGTTCAACGTGGCCCGAGACGAAGGCCGCGCTGGACAAGGCACGCACCGAACTGGAGCAGCTGCGTGGCCAGCTGAACCAGATCTCGTCGAACATCTTCACCGCGGGTGGCGGCAACTAGCCAGTCCCCGGTTCGCCCCCGTTGCCGCCGGCCGTGGCGCCGCTCTGGCGGCGGGGGCGTTTTCCATCTTTTTGCCGAGGTTTCGACGGTGCCTCGGGTCGTTTTTCGGGACCCCCGGGTCCCACTGGTCTGATGAGGGAGTTTTTGCGTGGCCGATCTGGGTGTCTTTGAACATGACGTTGTGTTTGACAACGGGACGGCCGACGCACTGATCTCGGCGTTCAACCTCGCCGCTTCCAAGATCGAGGGGCAGTCAGGCTCCCGGTCCTCCCTGGTGGCGACGGCTGGAACCGAGTTCCAGGGGCATTTCTCTCAGCTTTTTGCCGACAACGCACGCATGGCGTCCGCGGACGCGACCGAGCTCGCGGCGCGGCTGCGCGAGGCGGCCAACGGCGCCAAGTCGCTGAAGGAAGAGGCCCGCAAGGAAAACGAACGCCGCCGGCTGGCCCGGGAATGGAAGCAGCGCCGCGACGAACGCCAAGAAAATGCCCTTCTGAGGGGCTGGGACATGGTCTTCGGCGAGGAGGATCCTCCCGTTGGGCCTCCGGCGCAGGAAGTGAACATCCAGGCCTCGGCCCCCGTGACCGGCGTGCGGCAGACACCCGCTCCGGGCGGTGGCTCCAATGCCGGGGTATCCGCGGCACGCCCCAGCGACCTTCGGTCATTCGCCACAGGGTCGGCGAACCTCAATGCCGATCTTGCAGGCAAGCCCGCGGCATTGCGCGGACATCTGGCGGACTTCGCGGCCCGCTGCAGCCATGGCTCACTGCACGCCAACGGGGTCGTCAACGGATTCGACAAGTGGCTCGAGGCCAACGACCAGGACGTGGCGTGGGCCCTGACCATTGCCAACGCCTTCGCTGCCGCCGGCGGAGAAGGAAACGTCTCGCGACTGGCCGACTCGGCGCTCCTGGCTGCCCTGGCCTCGCAAGGGGTCGGAGCGACCCGCCAGGATATCGCCATCGACGCGGCATTTGCCCTCGGTGCGCCTCCGACGACCGGTTATTCGAACGACCCGGTGAACACCTCCACCGGCAACTTCCTGGAGACCGAGGTGGATCTCGGATTCGCCGGGGCCGCGGCATCGCTGGTGGCCACGCGAACCTACAACTCCCTTGACGAGAGGGTCGGGGGCTTTGGGATCGGGTGGGCCTCGGTGTTCGAAACCCGCCTCGAGCTGGAGGACGAAGGCGCCTGGATGGTGCTGTCCGATGGACGCCACCTGTGGTTCCCCCGTCTCGGCGAGGGCTGGGACCGGGCCGACGGGGAAAGCACCTGGCTGGGCCGCGAAACCCTGAATGACGAGGAACTCACCAAATACGCGGTGGATGCCGCCGAGGTCCTCGTGGCGCGCGACAATGCCGGCGCCCGCTGGGTGTTCACCCCGGCCGGTACCTGGCTGTCCTCTGACACCGGCCCCGGCACCGCACTGCTGGTGCGCCGGGACGACGAGGGCCGCATCGCCGAACTGATGCACGAACGCGGCCGCTGGGTGCGCACCGAGTTCGCGGGGGAGCGGATCGCTGTGCTTGCGGCCTCGGACGGACGCCGCGTGGAGTTCGAGTACGACGAACGAGGGCAGTTGCTCTCCGCCGCCGGGCCGGGCGGGGTTCGCAGCTACCGCTGGAACCTCGCAGGCCTGATCGAGGCAGTCACCGACGCCGCCGGCGTCGAGGAGGCGGTCAACACCTACGACGAGCACGGACGGGTGCTCACCCAGGTCTCTGCGTTCGGCCGCGTGACCCGGTTCGCCTACCTTCCGGGCCGCCTCACGGTGGTATCCGATGCGGACGGGACCCGATCCAACGCCTGGATCGCCGATGCCCGGGGCCGCCTGGTCGGCGTCATCGACGCCAACGACGCGCGCCAGTCCATGAGCTATGACCGATACGGCAACCTGGTCTCCGTCACCGAGCGCGACGGCGCCCTCACGGTGCACGCCTACGACCAGCGTGGCCGGAAGGTCCGCACCCGCACCCCTAGCGGTGCCGACATCACCTACGGTTATGACCACGCCGACCGGCCGGTGACCGTGGTGACCGAGTCCGGTGCACTCGTGACCTACGAATACGCCGAAGACTCCTCCCGCAACCCTTCCCTGGTCATCGACCCGGAGGGCGGCCGCACGCAGCTGCACTGGCGCGACGGCCTGCTGGAAAAGATCGTCGACCCCGTCGGCGTTGCCGTGCGCTTCGGCCACGACGCACACGGGGACCTGGCCACCATCACCAATGCCTTCGGGAACACTGCCACGTTGTACCGCGATGCCGCCGGGCGGGTCACCGAGGCCGTGTCCCCGGGCGGGGCACGCACCACCTACCTGTATGACGCCAACGGGCGGCTGCGCTCCCGCCGGGACGCCGACGGCGCCCTGTGGAAGTTCGAGTACGCGCCCGGCGGAGGCTTGGCAGTGGTCGTCGATCCGCTCGGATCCCGCACCGAAATGCACTACGGCTCCCACGGGCAGCTCACCCAAACCATCGACCCGCTGGGGCGGGCAGTCACGCGCAGCTTCGATGACCTGGGCAACGTGTCGGGCGTCGAGCTTCCCGATGGCGCCCAGTGGAGTTTCGTCCACGACGCGCTGGCGCGCCTGACGCAGGTCACCGACCCCGCGGGGCACGCCTGGTCGCGCGAGTACAACAAAAACGGTGAGCTCACCGCAGTGGTGGATCCGACGGGCGTGCGGCAGCAGATTTCGGCCGACGCGGCCGCCGGAACCGTCACCGTCCGGGACGCCTTCGAGCGCAGCAGCGTTCGCTGCGACGAGTTCGGCCGACCCGTGGCCTCCGAGCGTGCCGACGGCAGCACCGAGCTGACCACCTACGACGCGTGCGGACGCCCCGTGGAACTGGTGGACGCCGACGGCGGGCTCACCCTGCTGCGCCGCGATGCCGCGGGGAGGATCATCGAGCACCGCTCACCGGGCGGGGCCAGCACCCGTTTCGAGTTCGACGCCGCCGGCCGCCCGGCCGCGAGTATCGACCCGACCGGGGCGCGCACCACCCTGGAATACGACGCCGAGTCCCGCGTCGTCGCCCGAGTCTTCCCGGGAGGGGAGACCGAGCGCCTGGAATACGACGCCATCGGCCGCGTCGCCTCCCGGTACACCCCGGGACGCGGCACCTCGCGCTTCGAGTACGACCTGGCCGGGCGCATGGTCCGCGCCTTCGATTCCTCCTTCGGGCGGCGCAAGTTCCGCTACGACGCGGCGGGCCAATTGGTCGAGGCCGTCAATGGCCTGGGCGGCAAGACCCGCTACGAGTACGACTCGCGCGGCCGCCTGACCATGATCACCGACCCGCTGGGCGCCACCACGCGCCGGGCCTACAACGAAGCCGACCAGGTCGTCTCGGAAACGGATCCGCTGGGCCGGACGACGACCGCGGGCTTTGACGCTGCAGGTCGGCAGCTGTGGCAGTGCGACCCGGAGGACCGGCGCACCGAGTGGACCTACGACGAGGCAGGGCGCCAGGTTTCCCTGGGCGTAGACGGGCATGCGCTGATGCAGATCAGCCGCGATGCACGCTCCCGCACCGTGCGCATAGCCGACCACACGCGGGAAGACGGCGTTGAGGTCGAGCAGCTGCTGCGCTTCAACCGCCGCGGGCAGCTCGTTGAGCGGCTGCGCAACGGGGTTGGTCCGTCGTGGGAGTATGACGCGGACGGGAACCGCACCGCCATGGTGGACCCGCAGGGGACGCGCACCGAGTTCGGCCATGACGCCGCCGGGCGCGTGGTGGTTGTCGAGCACCCGGTCTTCGGACGGATTGCCTACGAGCGCGATGCCGCCGGGCGCCTGGTCGGCGCGGTCGCCAGCGATGCTGTCCAAAACTGGCACTATGCCGAGGGCGCGCTGGTGCGCCACACGACGACCACCATTGACGGCGCTCAGGAGACGCTCATTCGTCGGGACGGGGCCGGACGCATTGCCGCGATCCTTGCCGACGGCATCGAAACCCGCTTCTTCTATGACGCAGCGTGCCAGCTGGAGCGTTCAGAGCGCGGGGACGGCATGGTGTCCCGGTGGCGCTATGACCTGTCCGGCCGCCTGGTTGACGAATCCGCTGACGGGCTCACCGCGGAGCTTGCCTATGACGCTGCTGGCCAGTTGCGTTCCCGCACGGACGGCGCCGGGACGAGCACGTATGCATACGACGGGCTGGGCCGCAGGACCGAGACAGTGGAGCCCGATGGCTCGGTGCGGTCCTTCGAATGGTCCCCGCGCGGTTGGCTGGCCGCCGTGGCCACGGAGGGTTCCTCCGGGGCCTCCCGCAACGAGTTGTGGGTTGACGCCCTCGGCGAGCTGGCCGAGGTCGACGGCACCGAAGTGTGGTGGGATTCGGCGGAGGTTGCCCCCCGGGTGATGTCTGTCGGCAGCCAGTCTGTGGTGGCCTTGCCCGGTGGCGTGACGGCTATCGGCGGCACGGTGCTCTCCGCCGGGTGGCGCAGCGCGCATCCGACGGAGGCAGGCAGCCCGTGGGGCACGGCCGCGGATGCGCTTCCGGGGCTTCCCGCCGGGTTGGCCGTGGGTGCGTCCGGCGGGTTGCAGGTGGCGGGGCTTGACTGGTTTGGTGCCCGGGCCTATGACCCGATGACGCGAGGGTTCCTGTCTGTTGACCCATTGGATCCGGTGATGGGCTCCGGCTGGGCCGGAAACCCGTATTCGTATGCCGGCAACGACCCGATGCATGCGATCGATCCGTTGGGCCTGCGTCCGGTCACCGAGGCGGAGCTGCAGGCGTACCGCGACGGCAACAACGGAGCGATGGCTGCCGCGGGCGACTGGTTCGCAGACAACTGGGAGTATGTCGCGGGTGGCGCAATGGTGGTTGCCGGCGGTGCCTTGATGTTCACCGGAGTCGGCGGGCCCGTCGGAATGGCGTTGATTGCCGGCGGTGCGGACGTCATTATCCAAAAGGCGACGACAGGAGACGTCAACTGGGTTCAGACAGCTGGAGTGGCTGTGCTCGGTGGTGTGGGCGGCGGGGCCGCCCTGTTGAGCAAGTCAGCTTTCTCCGCGGCTGCACCGACTGCTCGAATTGTGGGCAGCCTGGCAGTCAATGTTGGAACCAATTCTGCTGTTGGATCGGCCGGTGGAGGGTTTGTTTACCTGGCAAAAAACGGCTTCGAGATCCGAAATACCCGAGAATTTGTTGGCTCCATTGTTGGAGGCGGCGTTGCCGGGGCCGTCGGCGGACTTGCCGGACCCGCGGGTGGGTCAATTGCCAAACTGTCCGGATCAACGGCAAACAGTCTCACGGCTCGTCTGGCAACAATCGGTGTCGGCGCCGGCGGAGGCATGTCGGGAACGACAATTGATAATCTCATCGCAGGTAAGCAATTGACGGCGGCCGATCTTGGCTGGGGCGCCGTCACTGGCGGTGCGTTCACTCAGCTGCCCGGGGGCCCGACTCAGTTGACTACACTGCGTCAAATGCCGTATTTTCAGCCCAGTACACTTCGCGGTGCTTTCCGCGGGGCCAACGGCGGAGCACTATGGTCTTCAGCCGGAACTGGTGCGGGCGTCGGAGGGGCCGCTGACTTGTCGCGTTGGGGTCTTGAACAGCTGGCAGGTGGATAATGAGGGCCATGAGCGATTCAAAGAAGCGTTGGTACTTGAAAGGGGCTGACCCCGTTCAGTGGGGCGTCGCAGTCGTCGCCCCGTTGGCGGCTGCAGCATTGACATTGGGGTACACAGGGTTCTCTGCCTTGCCCATCGTCTTGGCCGCCGTGATCGTGGGGCTTTTATACGGCATCGCCGCCTTCTACTTGTTGTCGCCGAATGCAGCCCGCGCGGTCTTGGTGCTTGGCTTCCTTGTGGGGGTGACAGCGCTTATTTCGATGGAAAGCGCGCTCGTTCTCGGTCTGCCGACATGGCTTCTCAGTGGAATCGCCGGGGCCATCATTGGTGCCCATTTCCGGTATGTCGCGGACCGCAAAAATGCCGGCGGCCCGGCGCCGGCCGGCTCATCGGGACTGCGCGTCCAATGGCGGACGGGTAGCAAGCAATTTGAGGAAATTGCGGAAAACGGTGCGGCTCTCGAGCATAGGATTGGTGCCCTGGATGGTTCCAAGCAATCAACGGTGAGCGCGTTGCGGGGCAAGGCCCGGATGGATTACTGCGGTGATGCGCGCGGTGCCATGGTGGTTTATTTCTCTCCGGATACTCGTAAGGAAGACCAGTGGAGCTTCCTGACGACGCCGGGTGCGGAACCCGGCCGCACCGACGTTGTAATCGGCGATCTGAAGGGTTCATTCGCGTGGGAGGAAACCACGAACCTGGAGGAGGCCGCGGCTGCCGCTCGGCATTTTGCGGCGACCGGTGAAGCCGATCCGAAGCTGACGTGGTTCACTTCCCCGGAGGTCTTTGACCGGCGGCCGTTGCCTTCCTGATCCCGGGTAAGCGTCGGCGCTACAGACTCAATTCCTTGGGACGCACCTATTGATGGAATCAATCTTCCGTGCCTGCCGTGAGGCACCCAAGCGAGGAGCGACAAGAAACGAATGTCGGATCAAGCCGGGCGCAAATCTTTCAGTGAAATTTCCCGCAAGTTGTTATCGTTTGCGCAATATCTTTATCAGATAGGGTTGCCCGACGCTGCTGCCGCCTATGAGGACTTTGCGCGTGAGCTCGATGGCGGTGTGACGCGTGAGCGGTTGAGAGAGATCTGTGCAGATGTGTTGACGTCACTCAGGGCGGGCCCAATGAGCATCAGTGACCGATACGTTACTGATCTCGATGGGTCTCCCGACGAATCGGCGAATACGCGCTACTTCGCCCTGATTGATGATCTTCGAAAGTTTGCCCGCGCGAATCTCCGCAGAGAAGGAATTGCTCGGTTTCTTCCTGGTTTCCACTGATGAATCGACCACCTGAACCCGTTCAATGGGGTGTCGTTATCGTGGTCTACAAACGGTTCGGCTCAGCGGAATCGACGAAGCGATTCGGGGTTGGGCCGGTCAACTTTTGAGACAGTTTTGCCGTTTAGAGATTTCCGCCGTGCATTCCTCCATCCATCGCAACACTGGAAGCAGGCGCCGATAGCCGGAGAATGTACGTCAGATTCCCGGCTGGTTCCGTGACACGGGCCGGCGACGTTGCCAAGTGGTTGGAAACCCGCAGGCGTGGATCCGAACGTTCTATGGGTGCAAAGCCACGGGAGACAGATGAAGTGGAGGGCTTGGGATCATGGACATTGACAGGAAGTGGGACGCGCTTGTTCATACCTGCAAGGAGATTGAGGCATTTCTCCGACTGCACAACGAGACCGAGTGGTCCCGGACCTTCAGCCATCTTGGGCAACGCGCGAATGAAGCGCGCGATCCCGAGTCCAGACGTGAAGTCCTGATCCAAGCTCGGGCGCTTTTTGGCGGCATGGGCAGCCTTAATGACCTGGTGATTGATAGGTTTGGCGAGATCTCAAAATCAGACAATCAGGAGTTGGATGATTTACGAGACGCGCTGTACGAGATCGTCGTTCGGAACATGCGAAGTCAGAGACGCTGGTCGCTACCATCTTGGGTTCGCGGTGCGCGGAAGAAGCAACCCGAGCCGGCCACGGGCGGTGAATCCCTGATTGACATGATCGAGGAGTTCTCCGAAATCCTCGCGAAGCACGGTCGGCCCGTCTGGTCCGACACATTCCGCAAGGAGGCAGATGCGCTCAGAACTGCGTCAACCTCGTCGGAGATGCGCGAGAGCTATGAGGTTCTCATACAATCCTTCGCAGGAGGCTCGGGGAGCCTGAGTGATCTGGTCCTTCACCGAAGTGGCAAACCGCTCAAGAAGGAAAGTAGCCATTTTGACTACCTGATGCGGGGCATCCTCGATGCTGCGTACCAAGGGCTGGCGGATCTAGACGACCACGCAAGATAGCGGCCTGTTGGTGCGTGATCGTGGTGTTGCAGGACGTACGTGGCCGGTCCGCACGAGTCCACAGGTTCAGAAGGGAAAGCCTTGTTCATGAGTAATTCAAGGTTCCGCGCCCGGAGGATCTTCATCCCGGATATGCATCGTTCATCTGCGGCTCATCTCGGTGTCGATCGACCAGAATGTGCCGGTGCCGCGCCGGCATGCAATCGCGCTGGAGCGAATGGCACGGCGGGTTGGGGTTGCGGAGAATGAGGTTGCCTCCCTGTGGACTCTCGTTCCTGAATCGGATGGGGTGGGCTCGTGGTCAGGGCTTCGTCAGGTTCCCCGGGTGAGGGCGCGCTGGGTGGGAGAGGGTACCGAGCAGCTGGTGGAAATCGAATTCACGCCAATCGGTGCGTCGGTTCCGGAGTGGACGCTGACAAAGAAGTACCCAACGGGTTGGGCCCCTGGAACGAACGAAACCAAGGAACTTGTCCGAACACTGCTCGATCGCGGATTCGCGGGTAGCCTCCTTGGCAGCATTGAGGACGACCAGTATGCCCCGGTGCATCGCTGGCTCTCGCTATGTCCGCAAGACGAACTGTGTTGATCCAGGGTCCTTTTTGGCTCGGGTCCAGGCGAGGCCAAGAAACTGGACTCTGGTTCGATCTAAACACTGGGCAGCCTTGAGCCAGAGGACGCGACCATTGCTGTTCGTGCGCCAACCATGATGCAGTACCCAAGTGAAGTTCGGAGTGAAAGATGATGGACGATCACAACGATCAGCCCCCCGCCGCCTATGCAGTTCGCGAGGTGGTGCTGCCGCGAAGACTCTTTCGATCCGCCAGGATATTCGAGATATCTGGAACACCCGGCGGGGCACGGCTGCCTGCCTTCGGTTTCCGCACGCCGCATCCTGTTGCGTTCCTGACCGGGCATAGCTGGCCGGCCGTTCTCATGGGCGAGAGCAACCACTTGGACGAGGACACGGCCAGGGAAACGGTGGGCCAGGCGCAGGGAATCTCGGAGCGGCGTCGAATCCCATTCTCTCGGCACGAAATCGAGTCGCCGTGGGTGGCCACGGACGACGTGGCATCGCACCCGGTTTGGCCCGTTGCGGGAGCGGATGCACGGCGCGACCTCATGGCTGCGCAGTGGGTGGC
Organism: Paeniglutamicibacter sp.; assembly: GCF_046714615.1. Classification (NCBI taxonomy): domain Bacteria; kingdom Bacillati; phylum Actinomycetota; class Actinomycetes; order Micrococcales; family Micrococcaceae; genus Paeniglutamicibacter; species Paeniglutamicibacter sp. The sequence goes on along the minus strand of NZ_JBKKAP010000098.1, from coordinate 4,937 downwards.
CGAATGGTTTAGCGCTCTCCTGCCTGCACCAGCGACGGCGTCGATCTATGAGCTGATCGGCCGGGGCCGGGCCATGGAAGGGCTCTCGCTTGTGGCAAATGCCGCCAGGGAAAGCGACGTGCCTGTTCCACGACGATATTTCGAGGCACTCAGGCGGATTGGTCGAGGGGCTGGCGTGGATGCCCACCTATTGCGTCCGCTCCAGGGAAATGTGCCCGTCGACGACAAGGTCTGGTCGTGGGCAGAGCTGGTCGATGTCCCGAAGGTTCGAGCTAGGTGGCTCGGCGATCCGCGGGAAGGCGCGCGCCGCCTGTGCGACATCGAATTCACGCCGCGAGGATCGGCGACACCCGAGTGGGTTCGACAAACTACAACCAACTACCAGGTGATCGAATCGTTGCTTGGACGTGAGTTCGGCCGGGAGGTCAATATCCGTTTGGCTGATGACAAGTTCAACGCGAATCCGCAGTGGATCTCGCTGTTCCCACAAGACACCATATGATCTGCGGGGTATGCCGACCACCCTTGAAATTGGACGGTTTCGGCGTTGGGCCGCAAATGCGGGTCGAGGGACAAGGCGGGACAACCGAACGCAAATGAGTGCCAAGGCTGGAATCAAACAGTTCAAGGAGGCGGCGGGACAGATGCGCAGGCTGGCGTACTTTCTGGACCGTATTCGGCAACCCGTGGCCGCGCGCGATTACGAGGGGTTCGCGACCGAACTTGAGGCAGGGGTGGCGCAAGTTCGGCTGGTGGAGATCTGTGCGATCATGCTGCCTTCATTCCGCGGGGGCATGGGAAGTTGGAGCGACACCTACGTCATGAAGGCAGGCGGCTCACCTGACCCGGACGCGGACGAAGAGCTCGCTGCTCTGAGGGCGGCACTTTCGAGATTCGGGGAAAGAAGTATTTGGCGGGCGAGATTCGCCAAATTCCTTCTGGGTCTTCGTTTCTGAGAAGTCGAGCCAAAAGATTCAATGCGCTTGCCCGCGTGCCGGTGGAGTGCGTTTCCAAATCGTGACTAGGGGAAACCCGTTCACTGCCATAGATTGATCTGACACGTGGCGAACCCACCACGTCGACTGCAGGGCTCGGGCCAAGGGGAACGACACGTGGCACCGGCTCCTGATTCCACCGCATCAAACTCTGGGACAGGACTGACATGGCACCTCGAATTCGTACTGCGTTGCTCGGAACGGCGATGGCTTCGGGCCTGCTGCTAAGCCCCATGGCGGCCCAAGCGCTGCCCCTCGAGGAAGGGTCGATCGCCGTGGCCGCGCCCGGGCAGTCGGTGCCGACGACGGAAACAGCTACTGATGACGGCGCCGTGACAGGCGCAAGCGTCGGGGGAATGCAAGATAGCGGGCAGGAGCCGGCTGATCCTCTCGTGGCCGAGTTCGTCGGTAGTGACGCAGACACCGGCAGCACGGAGGCGGGGCAGGCGCCGGCCGAAGTGCAGCCTGCGCCGGAAGATTCGATGGCAATTGATTCGTCCGCCACCGATACCCTGCTTCCAGACCCTGTCGATGAAGCCGACCTGAACCCGTCGCCGCTGGTGGATGGCAAGACACTTACCTTGAACGACGACTCCCTTGCGGCGGAGGATCCCGGGCTGGTAGATACGGCACCAGTCGACGCCGACGCACTGGAGGACACAGGTAACCAGGCCGCTGATCTGGGAACAATGCCGACGCGAATCGCGGACTCAGGGGACGCCGAGGGAACCAGCGCGACCTTAGCCGTTGACGAGGCAACTTCGCCGCTGGTCACAGAAGAATCTGCCGACGAACCAGAAATGCCGTCGTGGATCCCGACCATCACATTGCCCGAAGGCTCCGAGACCTGGGACGAAAACCAGTGGAATGAATTCCTGGATTCCGACGACGGCACGGCCTTCATCGATGACTACAACAACGCCATGATGGAATCGCCCGAACTCCAGATGATCATTGACATCCTGACGGACTTTTCGAATACCGGGGACGAGACCTACCTTGAAGAGCTGTGGGAGTACCTCAATGAGCTCTTCCCCGACAACCCGGAGTGGGCGCAGGAAGCCTTTGACGGGATCATGGCCGGCATGGACGAATGGGACTTCACCGAACCGGACGTGCTGGAACCGTCCACGCCAACGGAACAGCCGCAGGAGCAAAGCGCCGAAATCAGGCCCGCCGGCACCGTCATCAAACCGGTCCTGGACAAGAAGCCCGTCGCTCAGGCCGTCGCCAAACCCATCGTTGAATCCCAAAGGCATGAGCTGGCCAATACCGGCAGCAACGGTACCCTCGTTACTGGCGGAGTCGGCGTCGTGCTGCTCCTGGGCGGCGCCTTGACCCTGGGAATGCGCCGGAGGCAAAAGGGCCTGTAGGCGTTTCATTTTGGCCCGCGGCGTGACACGATTCGGCTATGACACAGTTTCAGGCTTTGGATACCCAGGAGCTGATTCACCTCTCGGTGACGCGGGTGTGGGAACTGCTCACCGACTGGGTGGCCGCCCCGAAGTGGATGCCAGGAGTTGATTCGATGGAAGCCGAACAGCTTACGAGCCCCGGCGCCCTCCTCGACTACCGTTCCGGGACCCACGAACGGCAGCTGCTCATTTCGGAGTTGGTCGATGAGAAGGCCATCACCCTGACATCCGGAGGCGGGGACATCAGCGTGCACTATCGCTACGCGCTCGCCGGGGAATCCGGGCAGACCCGGGTCCGGTTGACCATCAATGTGGAAGCAGCCAAAAAACTTCGGAACGAGGTCGGGGATCTCCTGACTGCGATTGCCGGTTCCGAGGCCGACACCTTGACGTCGCTGCGTTCCTATGCGGAAGCTGCCCCGTAGCCACCCCTGGGAATGCCCGGCACTCCTCAGGTCTCCTTGGTGGGGGAGAGATGCTCAAAGACGATGTTGGTTTGCGTCGAGGAAAAGGCGGAATTCGCTCCGAGGTTCTCGGCCACGAAATCCCGCAGCGACTCGATGGAGTCGGTGACGACGTGAACCAAGATGTCCGGGGTTCCGCCAAGCACGAACACATCCTGGACCTCCGGGAGTCCCCGCAAGGTGCGTGCGGATTCCAGCATGGAATTGCGGGATTCGGAGCGGACCACCACGGACACCATCGCGGCGATGCGCAAGCCCAGCTTGGCCGGGTCGAGGTCCGCGTGGAACCCGCGAATCACCCCGGAATCCTGGAGCGCGCGGACGCGGCCCAGACACGTGGACGGGGCAACACCTGCGCGCGAGGCCAACAGGTTGTTGGGTATGCGCGCGTCGGCACTAAGCTCGCGAAGGATCCGCAGATCCACCTCATCGAGCCGAACAGCATTCTGCTGGCTGTCGTGATTCTTGATGGATTCAGAATTTAGCACGAAACACTCCCTAGGTTTTGAGCACTTGTTCAGGGCTCTATCATGCGCACCGTAAATAATTCTATGATGAGTGTTCCCTGCCGTGGAGCGAAATTCATGGCATGGGAGCCCTGCATTGATTCCAGAAAGGCCATCGAACCCGATCATGAGCACACCCACCCCCACGGATCGCGCGAGTCTTCAATCGGAGGATGCAGTGGATCCATTGGCTTCGTTCCGTGAACGTTTTTCCATCCCGGAGGGCCTGATCTACCTTGACGGAAACTCACTTGGCCCGCTTCCGCGCGGTGCAGCCGAACGGGCGGCCGAGGTGATCAACAACGAATGGGGCCAGGGCCTGATTCGTTCCTGGAACACCTCCGGTTGGTTCGAGCTGCCCAGCCGACTTGGGGACAAGCTCTCCAAACTCATTGGCGGAAACGACGGGGAAACCGTCGTCACCGACACCACCAGCCTGAACCTGTTCAAGGCGCTTGCCTCGGCGGTGCGCATCCAGCAGCAGGACGCCCCGTCCCGCCGCGTCATTCTGACCGAACGCGACAACTTCCCCACCGACATCTACATTGCCGAGGGCATCAGCGACTTCCTGAACTCGGTCAACGCCGAAACCAACGAGCACTACGAGGTGCGCCTCATCGACGAAAACCTGTCGCTGGAGCAGGCGCTGGATGATTCCGTGTCGGTGCTAGCCCTGTCCCACGTCAACTACCGCACCGGCGCCATGTGGGACATGGACGCCGTCACCGCCGCCGCGCACGAGGCCGGCGCGTTGGTCATCTGGGACCTTGCCCACGCAGCCGGCGCCGTCCCGGTGGACCTCAACGGGGCAAACGCCGACTACGCGGTGGGCTGCACCTACAAGTACCTCAACGGCGGCCCGGGCTCCCCGGCCTTCATTTGGGTCAACGCGCGCCACCAGGGCCGCTTCTGGCAGCCCCTGACGGGCTGGTGGTCCCACGCCGCGCCGTTCGCGATGGCCGACAGCTACACGGCCGCCAACGATGTCCGTCGTTTCCTGTGCGGCACCCAGCCGATCACGTCCATGGCCATGGTTGAATGCGGCCTGGACGTGTCGTTGGATGCCGACATGGATTTGGTGCGTGCCAAGTCGCTCGCCCTGGCAGACGTGTTCATCGCGCTCGTGCGCGAGCGCTGCGGGGAATTCGGCCTCGAGCTGGTGACGCCCGAGAACCATGCCGAACGCGGCAGCCACGTCAGCTTCCGCCACCCCGAGGGCTACGCCATCATCCAGGCGTTGATCGACCGGGGCGTCATCGGTGACTACCGTGAGCCCGAGGTGCTGCGCTTCGGGCTCACACCGCTCTACCTTTCCTACACCGATATCTGGGATGCGGTGGAGATCCTGCGCGACATCCTGGAGACCCGTGCATGGGACGCCCTCGCCTACCGCACGCGCCACGCCGTCACGTAGGTCACCGGCCCGCATTTCTGAGGGCTCCCCTGCCGACTCCACGGCCGCATTGTCCCGGTGCCCGGCGGCCGCCGAAGCCCCGGGCACCGGGACAATGTTGTGCGCGGGGGAGCACTGCCGTTCCTTACGGGAAAGCTTTGGCA
>NZ_JBKKAP010000097.1:0-10438 GCF_046714615.1 Paeniglutamicibacter sp. | reverse complement strand
TGCTTTGTTTTCCGAATAAGTGACGGCGGGCTCTCCAACTAGAAGTTGGAGTGCCGGCCTTCACTTAGATCTGACTAGCTAGATGCTTGCAGCATTCACCAAGCTCGCCTCGGAAGGCAAGTTTGAGTCAAAATCATCCATGCGAGTGCCCACACCGAGAAGTTCTGCGATGGCGGCAACCGTGCGGACTGCCGCCTGGCCGTCACCATACGGGTTTGTTGCCATGGCCATCTGCTCATAGGCAGCAGCATCATTGAGCAAGAGCTCGACCGATTCAAAGATCTTCTCTTCGTCGGTGCCGATGAGCCTCACCGTGCCGGCGACAACGGCTTCGGGACGCTCGGTGTTCTCGCGCATCACGAGTACCGGCTTGCCGAGGCTCGGCGCCTCTTCCTGCACGCCACCGGAGTCGGTCAGCACGATGTTTGCCGCCGCGATAAGTCGGGTGAACTCACCGTAGGCCAGTGGCTCGGTCAGGGTGATGTTCTTGCGCCCCTCGATTTCCGGCAGCAAGGCTTCACGAACGGCGGGATTGCGGTGCAGAGGAAGAATGAATTCAACCTCTGGCTCGGCAGCCGAGAGGCGTGCCAAGGCGCGACCAATCCCACGCATCGGCTCGCCCTGGTTTTCACGACGGTGCGTCGTGACCAAGACGATCTTGCGGCCGGAAGACACAAGTGCCTCCAGCAGGGGGTCGCCGAAGGGAATGTTCTTCTCGACCACTGTGAACAAAGCATCGATGACGGTGTTGCCGGTGACCGTAACGGTCCTCGGATCAATGGTCTCGTTGATCAGGTTCAGCTGGCTCAGCGTGGTGGGAGCAAGGTGCAGGCTGGCGAGCTGGGACGTCATCTTGCGGTTCGCTTCCTCCGGGAACGGAGAGAAGATGTCGTAGCTGCGCAACCCTGCCTCGGCATGGACCACCGGTATGCCGTGGTAGAACGCGGCGATGGCGCCTGCCGTCGACGTAGTGGTGTCCCCCTGGACCACCACTGCGTCCGGCTTTTCCTTCTCAAAAATTGCATCCAGGCCATTGATGGTCTTGGTCAGCAATGAGTTGAGGGTCTGACGCGGCTGAATAACGTCGAGATCGTAGTCTGGGGTGATGTCGAAAAGTTCGTTGACCTGATCGAGCATCTCGCGGTGCTGGCCGGTCACGGTCACCACGCAGTCAAAGAGCTCGGATTCCTGCAAAGCCTTGACGATCGGTGCCACCTTGATGGCTTCTGGCCGAGTGCCGTAAATCGGCATGATTTTCTTCACGATAACCTATCCGTTGGGGCGAATAATGATGTGGATGAACGTGCCGCTAACAGACTAGCGCCACAGTCCACGGGTATCGATGACATCCTTGCCGGCCAGAGCGGTGGCCGGAACAGTCTTGAACTGGTCGTGGTCAACCAGAACAACAATGGTGGAAGCCTCTTCAAGTGCTGCTTCGGTGCTGGTCAAGGATACGTTGTCGATCCCGGTCAGTGCCTTGGGCAATGCCTCGATGTGTGGCTCCACCAAGAGGAATTCAACGCCAGGTGCCTTTTCGGACAAAGACTTGGCGATCGCGATGGACGGGGATTCGCGCAGGTCGTCGATGTTGGCCTTAAATGCCAGGCCCAAAACGGCGACCTTGCCGTTGAATCCCGGCGTTTCGGTCGACTTAATGACCTTGTCCACGACCCAGGTAGGCTTGGCGTCATTGGTTTCGCGCGCCTGGCGAATCAACTTGGATTCCTCAGGTGCCGCGGAGACGATGAACCAGGGGTCAACGGCGATGCAGTGTCCGCCAACGCCCGGGCCCGGCTGCAGGATGTTTACGCGCGGGTGGTGATTGGCCAATTCGATAAGCTCCCACACGTTGATACCGACCTTGTCGGAAATCACCGACAGCTCGTTGGCGAAGGCGATGTTGACATCACGGAAGGAGTTCTCAACCAGCTTGGCCATTTCGGCCGTCTTTGCATCCGTGACGAGGATTTCCGCCTCGCAGAAGACGCTGTAGAGGTCCTTGGCCATTTGTGCAGCCTCGGGCGTGATGCCCCCGACGATGCGGTCGTTGGTAACCAGTTCTTCCATGACGCGGCCGGGCAGTACGCGCTCCGGGCAGTGTGCAATGTGGAGGCTCGAGGAATCCAGGTCCGGGCGGGCGGCAAACAAGCGGTCCGCCATATGCTGGGTGGCACCCGGAGGGGAGGTGGACTCAAGGATGACCAGCTCGTTGCCGCGGAGCTGCGGGGCGATCTTGTCGGCAGCTGCCTCAATGTAGGAGAGGTCGGCGCTGTGGTCGGCATTGAACGGAGTCGGGACGGCCACGATGTAGGCATCCGCTGAAGGGGTATCAAAGCTGGCGCTCAAAGTTCCATTGGCCACCGCAGCAGCAACGAAGTCACCGAGTGCAGGCTCAACAAACGGAACCTCTCCGCGGTTCACTGCATCGACGGTACGTGGAGTGACATCCACGCCCTTGACGATGATTCCCTTCGAGGCGAGAATTGCCGCCGTGGGCAGTCCGATGTAGCCAAGTCCGACTACGGCAACTTCTTTGATACTCGTCACTATGACGTTTCCCCTTGGTTCTAGTGGGCGCACCAAGGCGTGAAAACAACCGAGGCACTGAAGTTCAGGAGGCTACGATTCGTAACCTCGACCAGAATACTGCATTCGTCCATTCAGTGCAGTTTGTCGGTGATCAATTTGTATGTCTCAGATAACATTTGGGCGTTTGCCTTCCATGTGCGTTCGGCAAGCATTTGCTTTCTTCCGGCAGCACCCATCGAAGCTCTCTTCGAGGGGTCATTGAGCAATGTTCTAATCGCGTCGGCCAAGTGGTGCGAATCATCTGGAGTCACCAGTAAGCCAGTTTCCCCGTGCAGCACGAGCTCGCGCAATGCTGGCAAGTCCGCCGCGATGACGGGGACTTCACATGCCAAGGCTTCAACCGGCTTCAGCGGTGTCACGGCTTGGGTGACCGAAAGATTCCGACGTGGAACCACGAAAATATCCAGCGCGCAATGATAGGCGCGAGCGTCGTTGCGCGGGACACGTCCCGGAAAAATACACTGCTCGTAAATGCCGAGAGATTTGCTCAGTTCCTTGAGATTGTTAGCTTCGACACCACTGCCGACAATTAAGACGCGTAGCTTCGGGTTCTCCGGTATCAGCTCCGCTGCAGCCTGGATCAAGAGATCCAACCCTTCGTAGGCAACCAGGCTGCTGACAGTGCCCACATACTGGTGCTCCATGGACAGACCTAGCGTCTGTCGAGCCTGCGCGCGCTCGATCGGTTCATCAAGGTAGGAATCCCCAATGGCATTCGGGGCAAGCGAGATCTTCTCAGCCGGCACTCCGAGTCCAACAAGTTCGGCCTTCATGGCCTCACCCAAAGTCAGAACATGAGTTGCCCGTGAAGCGACGAAGGCTTCGCGTTCCCGGAACAATCCGTATCGTTGCGAGGTCTTGACGTCCTCGGGTCTAGTGGAAGCCCATGTATCCGCAAGCTGGCCACGGACCTCGTAAACCCATGGGATCCCATAAGCCTTGGCCACAGTCATAACGGCAAGTGCATTGGAGAAGTCGGTCGTGGTGTGGAGCACACTGGGTCTTAGACGAACGACAGCTTCTGCCAGGGCGTCCGCCTGTTGCTGGATCTTGGATCGCATATCGGATTTGTACACATTGGGGAGAACTCGTCGATACGTGATCCCGTCAATATCATCCGTTGCCTTGGCTTGGAACTTTCCTATAGAGAGCGGATAACCTGCTCGTGTCAGCACCTCCACTTTCCAGCCTTCATCCTTGAGGGACGTCATGATCGAATGCGAGCGCTGTGCATAGCCACTGCCCGTGTGAGGCAATGAATTCGTCAAGAAGTGAAGTGCAGTAGCCTCGATCGGATCATCGCGATGCTGAATCACACCGTTGGCGATGAGCGGCTCAGCCCCCTGGAACACTTCGAGTTCACTCCGATAGTGCCGAAGCTGCCTGTTGGAAGGAGGAAGCACGTCTGCCAAAAGATCAATGGCTTCCTGCATACGTCCCAAATACCACGCGTGCCGTGCCTGCGAACGACGCAGCGCAACATTAGTTGAGTTTCGGTTTGAAAGTAGGTGGGCCGCACTGATTGGATCCTGAATGGCAACGGCCAAATCCCCCAACCGCGCCAGTTTATGATCCGGCTGCGCATCCTTGTCCACCTTCCGCAGGTAATTTCCGAGGTGCGAAGTATTGCCGGAAAGCAGCAGCGTGAATCCATTGAGAGCTGTGGCACCTCTGGGAAGAAACCGATTGCAGGCGCCTGCCAACTTCGCCAGGGTGCCGGAGTCCAATCGCCTCGAGGCCTGAAGCAAGAAATACGTCGGGTCGTCAAGCAAGTTGTCCTTGACGATCCTGCTGATTGTCTTCAGATTCTTCAACGCGCGAGTTCTGTCCCTCTGGGACTCGCGGGGATTGGTTTCAGTCATGGTTTCGTTCTCGTCTGGCAATTCCGCTAATCAATTCCACGTATTTTTCTCCGAGTTTTTCCAACGAAGCTTTCTCGAACACCCATTCACGACCGGTGGTTCCCACGTCGAGCCTGCCTTTGTCAGCCAATAATTCGAGCCACAAGTCGGCGATGTGGCGTGGATCGTGATCAACGATGTCACCAGCCTCGGCATCAGTGATGATCTGTGCTGCCTCACCCTTAACGATTCCGGTGATGTGTCGATCCATCGCCAACAGCTCGTAAATCTTCGATGGAATGGTGTGGTTAAAGCTCGCCCAGTCGTCACGCAAACTCACGACACAGGTGTCGGCCCATTGATAGTGCGCCCGAAGGGCATCCCCACGGGCCGGATCGAGGAAATCGACGTTGGCCCCGATTCGTTCGGCGTACCGCTGCAGCCGTTCAGCAGCAGTCCCGCCGCCTACGATCCGGACTTCAACCTCATCCGCCACCATCGTCGCTGCCAGCAGCACTGATTCAAGCCCTTGGCTCTCCCCCAAGTTCCCCAGATAAAGCACATGCAGTTTAGAGTCTTCGCGTTTTGAGGATTTAGGCATAGGCTCAAAATTCCTAGTGCTGATCCCGTTGTGAATGGTCTGTACTGCACGCACACCGTCGCCGGCGAGAATCCCTGCGAAACCATCGGTTACTGTGACTACCAATGTCGCTCGACGTTGCACAGCGCGGACAGCGCGGTGGGCCATATTAGTCAGCCATTTCCAACGTAGAATACGTGAATCCGAGATGAGATCCGGCCATGCGTCCCGCATCTCCAAAAGCAACGGTCGCCTAAGAATAGAAGCGACAGCATATCCAATAAACATCGTTGGCAATGCCGGGACGGTGGCTATTACTACATTTGGTCTTGCTCGGAGCAAGGCCACCGGAAGCATCAATGCACCGTCAAGCGCATTTTTGATGATCTTGCCCGCAATATGGCTTGGCTTCTTCATGGACGGGTAGCTACGTATGTATTCACCGTGAATGCCCCGTTCGGCCAATCCAAAACGGTTCCGCGCCGTTGCTTCAACGGACTGTGCAGCACTCCTAGGAGTGACAACATTCACTTGCCAGCCGTGGTTCCTCATGACGTAAACAAATGAGTCCCAGCGACGTTGGGGTGGAGATACCTCCGGAGAATAGGAATGCGTCAACAGAAGGACGCGCACTTCCCCCACAGGCAATTCCACCCATTCTCTAGGAGCCGAAACTCCGCCGTTGATTCATCGATTCTACGACACGATCACATCGCTGATGTTATCGAGGCAAACATGAACGCATGGACGCAGTGTGCCCATCATCAAATTAGAAAACGTCCAGTTCGCTTACCCCGATGAATGCGAAAATAACTCCGGACGGTACGACGACGGAAATTTTCACGAACCCAACAGTGAATTGCTCCGGTAAACCGATCAGCAAATTAACGGCGTTAGAAAGTTCAGCAGGAATGTATTGCGCCATCATCGGGGACTTCACCGGCAACTTGCCCTGTAAAGAGCTAGAAGAAGATGTGTTTGTCGTTACGACCAAACCATTGAATACTCCCAGTCGCGGTCAGCTCCGCATCGCTAACGTCCCAGGTATGCGCCCGGCCATCATTACCGCGCATCTGGACGAAGTTGAACCGATCCGCCGAGTAAACCGTACCGCCTCCATCTGCGACATCGCGGAGAAAATTGGTGTCTTCACCGCGGCTCCGTGCTTGGAACGGTGTTTCTTTGAAGACGTCTGCACGTCCAAGCATCGTCGGACCCATGACCAAATCAGTGAACCGATGCTCGCGATCGGCAAACCGCAGGAGCGTGGCATCAGAATCAGCCAGGTACATGTAGTGGGCTTGTTTGCCCACAACAGAGGCACCGCTGTACCTCAGAGCCGAGACCTGGTCGCATAGGTAGTGCTCGCCGTAAAGGTCATCATCATCCATTTTGGTGATGAAATCCCCTTCACACCGCGCAACTGCCTGGTTAAGGCACTCGCCAAGGGTAAGATCCCTACCCAATTCAAGGACCACAAAGTCGGTAATACCGGCAGTTTTGGCCTTTTCAGCGAGCTTGCTGTTGTCAACGGAGAATCCGTGAGTAACGAGCACCAACTGAACTTCAACGTTCCGTTGGCAACCAACGGTTTGGAAAATATGGTCGAGTTGCTGCGGGCGGATGGTCGACACCACAGCGCTGACTCGGGGAATTTCCGCCATCGACAGCGGATTTTCTGCGATCGGATTGAGTCCCACGAAGTTTGTGACAGTCTTAGCCCGGTGCGCATATGTGTGTTCGTTCCAAATGCGACGTTGTCCAAGATGGACCATGCGGTCACGGAGTTCTGGGCTGCGCACAATGCTACGGATGGCGTGTGCCGCTTCCTCCCTCGAATGCACCTCGATGACCTCTGATGGCGCGAAGAAATTGCTAATCGCCGCACTTGGGGCTGAGACAACCGCCGCACCTGCCGCGGTGATCTCAAAAATCCGTCGAGCACACATGCTCGGCGAATCAACAACAGAATTCACGTTGAGGAACACGTTGTAGTACTTGTACGCCGTCAGCATTTGATCATAGGCAAGCGAACCAACTACATGGGCCCGGTACGGATCTGGGAACTGATACTTTTCATCACCACCGTGTTGGCGCGAGAAGATATCCAACCCGTACCTTAGCTTGGGCGAGATGTCGACGGCTCCCCCAAGTACGATATCCATCTGCTCGCGACGTTCCGGGAACTTATGCGCAAAATACATGCCGGCAAACGCGATGTCTCGCCGTGGCTGCGAAATAGGGCGAACCGGATTGTGGAACTCAGGCTGGGCCGCAAAGCTCAGTGAAGCAACTCGGCTATGCCCCAGCGCAGACTTGTAACGGGGAATCATTCGTTCATCTGAGGTGAACACGAAGTCGAACAATTTCGCTGCTTCGAGGAAGTCATCGAAATGTGGAGGATCTTCCTTGTTCCAGAATGCCGTCGGTACTCCATTTGCTTTGAAGGCATTCACCATTTCCGCAAAGGCAGGTCGTGGAGCAGTCGGACCCGTCAGGTGATACTGCCACGATTTGGAATTTCCGGCCCAGGCGGATTCCACAAACAGAAGATCGAAGTCCTTGCTCTCAAGCTCTTCAAACCAGGTGGTTGGCTTGATGTAAATGCAATCCCATTCAGGACCCCATGCGCGAGCACTAAAGTCATCCAAGATTACGGCGACCTTTAGCTTTGGACCCGAATATATTCCTGCCTCTTGAAGAATAGTAGGCAGAGATAGACCTATTTCTCTTTCAACCTTGCCCCGAACTGTATTCAACAATCCCCCCGGTGCATCTAGCTTTGCACGCTTTTCCCATTGACGAACTTGCGCAAATCCACCACGCCGGTAATGCCAAACGGCTTTTCGAAAATGATTGATGCTTAATTTCAAGATTTTTCTCGCAATGCAGGAGGAACCGGGAGATTAACAAATATTTAAGAGTCCACGACTCAAGGGCTGGACATGAAAGCGTACCGAACATCAAATCGTGCCCATAGCAGGTTTGCAACGATAGCCCCGATATCCTTCCAAGAGAAAACTCAGCCTCGCGCAACCATCATCAACAATAACTCGTTCAGCGAAGCGCCGAAGTCAAATCATCGCAGCAGCCCAACTGTCACTGTCGGCAGTAGCAGAAGTGATTCTCGATAATTAGACTCGGCTGGCCAAATTCGAGATGGCAAAGTCTGGCTCGGAGCCATTTTGGACACGCATGGGTGCATCACTATGCGTCATGGGAATTGAACCTATCAGCGAGCAATTTAGGTCAGCAAACGATCACCGAAGGATTTGTAGGCAGCATCAATATAGTGGAATGGTGTTGCTCCCCATGTATGTTCTTCTGAAGACAGAACCATTTCTGGATCATGGTCCACAACATTGAATCCAATGGAACGCAAGTAGTCATAATATGGCTCAAACCGTTGGTTCCAACTAACAGCTGACTCGCCACGAAATTCTTTAAGTTCAACACCAAGATCCGTAACGGAAGCAAATCTCGCTGCAAGTACAAATGTCTTGCCCATATAACTGTCAAGGTCAGCACGCATTTCTATTGCCGCGCTAGCCCACAATTCGAAATGCTCAGGGCTACCGAACGGTACGATTTGACGCATCACGGCGTCATCTACCGCCTTCGATTTTCGAAGTTCATTTGACATTGTGATCCATGAACCCTCGACCGGAAGAACTCCAAGCCGTTCGTCAATAAGGTCAAGCATTATCAGATCGCTCGTTGCCGGGCGGGTGCTTTTCAAAACGTTGCGACCAGACGATCGAAAGTCGTCTTCAACCATGCGCTTCTGAAAAGCGGATGGCAACACGACGTTCGGGGGACGTCGGCTTTCAGCGTACGCGCTAATCCATGACTGACGGGCTGTGTAGTGGCCCGCTTTGAACCGTTCAGAGTCAATACGAGCAAGGTCTCGAGAAACGCAAGAACCAAATATCAAAGCAGTTCTAGGGGCATCAAAGTTCATATGATCATCCTACCCAGAACGAAATTCGACAACCACTTGCACGGCTAATGAGCCCTCCTCAATTGCAGTTGCTCCGCAAGAATCTGCCGTTGAAGCCGCACGCCCTGCGCAAACGAGACAGGATTCAACGCGGAGTACTGCAGGCTGGCATGACGCCCGCAGAGATTCCAGACAGTGGTGCCCAAAATTTAAAGCAAAGTAGTGGATCGTGTCACAGCTTCTGCGGTGAAGCAGACGTGCCGCAGATGAAGCACCATAAGCTCCGGCGCTGAAAGTTTGTCAGATAGTGAGCGCTACAGCACCCAAGGTCTCGCTCGGTGTCTTGAATTCCGGGAATCGCTCCCATAGTCTTAGCCACTCCCCATGTACTTCCACGGCAGCTTCGAGGAGCTCGATCTGCATTGCCTTAGGAGCGGGATGATGGCCTGGACCCCACCCGTGACCCAGAAGCACACGAATATCAGTCAGAGATGCACGCTCTTGCAGCAGCGGAGTCATGTGATGCTCGATATGGTGCTGGTCAGTCGCACTTTGCAAGTAGAGGACGGAGTTTTCCGGTCCGGCCGCGTATTGGCCAACAACAGAAGTAGTGGTTCTCTGTGGCAGTACCTGATGAGCTTTCTCGAACGTATGAATATTCCACGCCAGCTTTGAATATTTCATGACGTGCTGGCGGTGATACTTCAGAAGATCAGTTTGGGGATTAACCACGAAGGCAAGTGAGTTCGGAATTCGCGCAGAATAGTGAAGTGCCGCAAAACCGCCACCAGACGTACCGACGAGGATGACATGCTTGGCCCCAAGGCCTCTGACAAGATGTTCAATTATCCGCGTCAGGTCATCTTGAACGGAACGCTGTTCGCTGTTTCCGGCGAACCACGCGAGTTTCAATTCATCGTTTAGCTCAAGAGTTGGATCGGCAAAATATACCTTGTGGGCCTGAAGTGTTCGAAACACACCAGCACCTACAAAATAGGGTCTTGTTACCTTTTCATTGGTTACGGCCGGATGGAAAGACAAGATTAATGTCTCAGCACCTTCGGACGGGTTCACCAGCACGTCAAGAACTCGCTCATTATATGAAATCGTACTAAGTCCTTGCATGACCGGCGCTTCGAAGAAAGAATCTAGATCCGCGTAGTCATTTTGCGTCG
The DNA here is from genome assembly GCF_046714615.1 of Paeniglutamicibacter sp. Taxonomy (NCBI): domain Bacteria; kingdom Bacillati; phylum Actinomycetota; class Actinomycetes; order Micrococcales; family Micrococcaceae; genus Paeniglutamicibacter; species Paeniglutamicibacter sp. The sequence continues at coordinate 310 of NZ_JBKKAP010000097.1, read as the reverse complement.
CCGAATACCTGCGCGTGTCACGAGTTGTCATGCGAAAGAGACTAGCAGTAACGTGTTCCCTCCATTACATGCGCCCATGAAGATGCCACGCGCACCTCAAATTGAAAGGACAGCCAAGACTCCAATAGTGGTGAATGAAAATCGAGAAACAGTGCTCTGAACAAAGAGCTGCAGTGCCATCACGTGCTAAATAGCGTCAGGAGGTACTCCTGTTCCGGCTTGTTGGTACTCCCGTTCCGGGAACACGGTACCGCTCGAGAGCCTTTCGTGATCGTCTGATCTGGTCGCCACACAACACGGTGCGGCGAAC
>NZ_JBKKAP010000096.1:0-5427 GCF_046714615.1 Paeniglutamicibacter sp. | reverse complement strand
GGGGGCCCCCGACTTCCAGGCCATCGCCGCGGGCATGCTCGCCGAACGCGGCGAGTCCGAGACCCGCGCCTGGCTTCAGGCGCTGGCGGATAACGCCGAGGTGTACCAGAACAACATCGCCACGATGAAGGCGGTCAATGCCGGGGAGGTCCCGGTCGGGATCATGTACCACTACTACTGGTACCGCGACCAGGCAGGGGACCGGCAGGGCAGCGCGAACACGGCGTTGCACTACTTCGGCGGTGAGGACCCGGGCGCGTTCGTCAGCTTGTCGGCCGGCGGGGTACTGGCCTCGAGCGACATGCCCGAGGCGGCCCAGAGGTTCCTCGAGTACGTTACCGGCCCCAAGGGCCAGCGGGCCCTCGTCGACAGCGGATCCATGGAGTACGCGGTGGGCACCGGGGCCAATTCGGACCCGGCACTCCCGTCGCTGGACGAATTGGAAGCCCCAGCCGTTGAGGTCTCCTCCCTCAACTCCGACCAAGTGATCGCCTTGATGACGGATGTCGGGATCCTCTAGCACGCGCGGCGTGGTGGCCGCCGCGACCCTCGTCGCGGCCCTTACCCTGCTGCCGGTGCTCATCGCCCTTCCCGCCGCACTCTCGGAGGGACCGGCCCGCGCCGCGGAATACCTGTTCCGGCCGCGCATCGGGAACCTGCTGGCGAACACCGGGTTGCTGGTGGCGGTCACGGTGCCGGCAGCCGTCGTGCTCGGAGCAACCGCGGCCTGGCTCGTGGAGCGCACGGCCCTGCCCGGCGCCGCCTGGTGGCGGACCCTGCTGCTGGCGCCGCTGGCCGTCCCCTCGTTCGTCAGTGCCTACGCCTGGGTGACCGTCGCGCCCGGCCTGACCGGTTTCGCCGGGTCGGCCCTGGTGACCACCCTGGCCTACTATCCATTCGTCTTCCTGCCCGTCGCGGCGCAGTTGCGCGCCCTGGATCCGGCCGACGAGGATGCCGCCCGCTCGCTCGGGCTCTCCCCGGCCGCCGCCGTCATGCGCACCGTGCTGCCCCGGCTGCGTCCCTCGCTCAGCGGCGGCGCCCTGCTGGTGGCGCTGCACCTGCTGGCGGAGTATGGCGTCCTGGAGATGATGCGGTTCCCGACATTCACCACGGCGATCATGCAGCAGTACGCGGTGGGCTTCAGCGATACCTCCGGGAGCCTGCTGGCCTCCGTGCTGGTCGGGCTGTGCCTGCTGGCGCTGTTGCTGGAGCTGGTCGCCCGGGGCAGGCGCCGCGTCGCGCGCCTGGGATCGGGGACACCGAGCCGTCCCGTGCCCCACGCCCTGGGTGCCTGGACCGCACCGGCCATGCTGTTGCTCGCGGCGCTCGTCGCCGGCGCCTTGGTGGTCCCGGTCGCCAGCGTGGGTCGATGGCTCGCCGCCTCCGAAGGATGGGCCGGCCTGCTCGATGCAGGCCTGCTGGGCGCCACCCTTGGCACGGTGGGCCTCGCAGCCCTGGGCGCCGTGGCAGCGACCGCTGCCGCGCTGCCGGGTGCCTGGCTGCTCAACCGGCACCACTCCGGACTGACCGTGGCCCTGGAGCGCGTCACCTTCGTCGCCAGCTCGCTGCCCGGCATCGTCGTCGGACTGGGGCTGGTGACCTTGGCCGTGACATGGGCGGGCCCGCTGTACCAGACCGTCACCCTGACGGTTCTGGCGTACGCCATCCTCTTCGTCCCCCGGGCAATGGTCTCACTGCGCTCAGGGCTGGCTGCGGCTCCGCCCGAGATCTCCGAGGCCGCACGCTCCCTCGGAACGGGCGGCACGGGCACCCTGGTCCGGGTCGTCCTGCCGTTGATGGCGCCCTCCGTGATGACGGGCCTTGTCCTGGTGGCGCTGGCCGTCAGCACCGAACTGACGGCCACGCTGCTGCTCGCCCCCACCGGGACCGAGACCTTGGCCCTGGCCTTCTGGCGCGAGGCCAGCCAACTCGACTACGCCGCCGCGGCCCCGTATGCCGCCGTGATGATTGCCCTGTCCGTGCCCCTGACCCTGCTGCTGCGGCGGCAGATCCTGGAGGAGAAATGACCGAACTCAAGGTCCGTGCCGTCTCGGCCGACTACGGCCTCGACGCAGTGCTCAAGTCCGTCGACCTCAACGTGGCGGAGGGCACGACGATGGCCGTGCTGGGTGGGTCCGGCAGCGGCAAGACAACGCTGCTGCGCATCATCGCCGGCTTCCTTCCATCCAGCGGTGGCGAGGTCTCGGTCGGGGGCCGGGTGGTTGCCGGGCCAGGGGTGTGGGTGCCGCCCGAACAACGCGGGATCGGCTACGTGCGCCAGGAAGGCGGGCTGTTTCCGCACCTGTCGGTGGCCGGCAACATCGCCTTCGGCTTGCCATGGCCGCGTCGTCGCCATCGGGACCGCGTGCTCGAGTTGCTCGATCTTGTCGGCCTGCCCTCCGCGATGGCGGACCGCCAGCCGGACCGGCTCTCCGGAGGCCAGCAGCAGCGCGTGGCCCTGGCACGCGCGCTGGCTCCGCGCCCCGGTCTGATCCTGCTCGACGAGCCGTTCTCCGCCTTGGACAGCGGGCTTCGCGCAGCCACCCGCGAGGCCACCGCCCGGGCCCTGCGGGCGGCGGGCGCGACCGCGGTCCTGGTGACCCACGACCAAGGCGAGGCCCTCTCCTTCGCTGACGAGATCGCGATCCTTGACACCGGCCGCTTCCGGCAGGTCGGCCCGCCGGCGCAGGTATACCGGCAGCCCGTCGACGCGGAGGTGGCCCGCTTCCTGGGTGAGGCTGTTCTGCTCGACGGCACGTCTTTCGCCGGGGCGGTCTCCTGCCTGCTTGGCACCCTGCCCGTTCAGGAGGGGACCTCGGACGGAGAGGTCCAAGTGATGGTCCGACCCGAGCAGATCACCCTCACTCCCGTCGGGAGCGGCCACGTCGAAGCCACGGTCCGTGCCGTCTCGTACTTCGGGCACGACGCCGTCGTGGAACTGCACGAAATCGGCGGCGCATCATCTCAATCAGTGATCGCACGGGTCCTTGGCCAAAACGCGCCCCCCGCCAACCAACGCGTAGGCCTTAGAGTCATCGGCCCCGTCCGGGTATTTCCCCGTGCCCGCTTCCCTGAGCCGTCCCTTTTTGGGCGCGCCGCGGTGGCGGAGGTCCATCCTTCGTAGCCATGAAGCGAACGACAAGTTGCCCGCCACCCACGTCTGAACCCCGGCAGCCGGCACTGATCGTCGACTCCTAGCTCGGGCCATCTGGCGCAGAGCGATCCGAATCGGGCGACGGGCGGGATCCCGGGGATCCTGCCTGTGGGTCACGATCGGAATGCCAGCCGGAACCTGGACGGCACCGCGATCGACCTGCACGCGCGCATCACCCACTCCACCGCTGGCCCGCAGGACAGCGGGAAGAACGGGCGGTTCTTTGGCCCCATCGACACCGGACTGCCCACCACGATTACGGCCACCTTGTGCCGGTGACCGTCACCCCCGGCCACGGCGCGTCCTGAAACTCAAGCAATTCGAAGCCATTGCCGACGATGCTATCGAGACAGCAGCGAGAACCCTCATCGTCGGGCAGCAGCTGCGAGATTTAGCTCTGCAAACCACCCTTTGAGGGTCCGTAGGATCCTGAAAATCCGTACCCTCCCTGGCTCTAATCGGTCATGGGCACCACGGTTGATTCAGATCCGTACAGAAATTTCTGAACCATGGTTGCATGGAAAACCTTGCCCGTTTTGGCTATGCGGTATCCGACCAGACCAGGACGCAGGTGCTTCTCCTTCTGGCCGAAGCGCCGGCCTATCCCGCCGACTTGGCCGATACGCTCGAAGTCTCGCGACAAAAGATGTCCAACCACCTGACTTGCCTGCGGACTGGTCCGCGCCATACCCGACGGCCCGCGTTCCCGGTATGAGCTGACCGACGCCAGACTGGGTCATGCCATCAAGGATCTGCTGGGCGTGGTTCTCGCCGTCGACCCGACCTGCTGCGCCCCCGGCGTCAAATGCCTGGCCTGATCCGGACGAATTCGACCGGAAGCTAAAGAATTTGTCGGGTCTGGCGGGAGATTGACACAGTCACTTCTCAGCCCGGCAATGACCATCCCGACGAATCCAATACCGTGTTGCCCCCTGTGAGGTACACCCTGACGCGCGGCGCAAACGACGACGGTGAACTGGCCTTCGCAGGGGCATTGGCATACCCAGCCAGGTAGCAGGTCCACCGAGCGGCACCACATGACGACCGATTATGCGCCGCTCGCTATGTCACTTCGACGAAACCAAGTATTGCGAGGACCAGCAGCTGGGAAGTTTGCTCATAGGAGATCCGTCGGATCCGCATCGATCTCGGCGCGAGCGTTGTCGACCTGAGTCTGAAACGAAGGCACCCATTTGGTAAGGGTTTCCAGATTGTGCCAGGCGAGGACCGCAGTGAAGCCGGTCTTCCTTTGCTTCCCCATCTTTATCGCTTCAATGCGGACTAGATAGGGGATCTCGAGCTCATCGAAGAATGCGCCCAGCTCGGTGATTCCAAGACCCCATTCCTCAGATGCTCGTTGATCCCGCCAGATGCAGAAGCCGGAAGCGGGCTCAAACCACATGCCGCTCCGGCGATTCAACAATCGCGCTGCGCCGTGCGTTGTTCTGGTGCGTGGGCCATGCAATAGCGGTAGCGCCAGAATCATTTTCTGCGGGTGGCCATTCGTTCGAAGAGCCGGAGGCGTTGGGTGATTGGGAGGCATTCCTCCGTCTTTCTTGAAAGCTGACCTTAGCTGTCCTGGGTGCGTGGATCTCGTTCGTGCTATTTCCACACGCATTCTTGGAAGCATCGGGCAAAGCCGGGTGTCGCAACAAAGGATCGTTTACCAGGAAGCCCCACGGACCCCCGAGTGACTTATTCCGTGTCCTGGAATCTAGGGCCCAAGGATTCCGAGCAAACGGGTGTCAACTAGATTTTCCGATATAGGAAATTTTCGAAGTCATCTCTACTGCCTGGTTGCATCCGTCAGAAGAACCCTGACCGGGACAGTTCATGCTGTCCGATGGAGGATCGGCTAATGGGCACCACGGGTGACATTTAGCGCTGCAAAAACACCGCCACTTATCGCTGCGAATCACACACCTGCGTCGCTGGAAGCAATCGGTGCGGCCTGCATATTGATCAGGTTCTTGTCGCCCACGTTTATCCCACGCAGCAGAACAACGTATTTGGCCATCATCGAACGATGGCGGCGACTGCACCGATCTCGACTAATGCCCCCGGAACACCCAGCCCAGAGATTCGAGCCCCCGTCACCAAGGCGGGCTCGTCCGAAGCAAGCTCAGACCCGATGGCGTTGTATGCTGCTGCAACGTCAACCCCATCAAGGAACAGCACCGTCCACTGCACAACGTCTTCGATAGTCGCGCCGGCGGCGGCCAGCGCAGTTTTGACGTTCTCTAGGGCGCGAGTGGCCTGTGCAGCAATGTCGC
>NZ_JBKKAP010000095.1:0-83130 GCF_046714615.1 Paeniglutamicibacter sp. | reverse complement strand
ACGCGTTGCTTACCAGGTGGGCAATACCGGCAGTGGTCCGTCGGCTTCGATGTAACGTCCCTGGCCGCGGGCCAGCCATTCGATCATGCCCTCGCGGTCGGATTTCACGCTCAGGGCGCCGTCGCCGATCACCCACTCGTCGCCTTCCTCGGTCACTATCGTCATGCCCGGTGCGCCCTTGGCCCGCATGGTGCGCACCGCGGCCTCCACGGCGTTGAGCTGCGAGTCAGGGTCTGCCTCCGCGATGGTCCAGGCGGTGTCCAGGTCGTGGTGGTGGACGACGATCTCGGAGATGCGCAGTGCCACGATGGAGGTGGCGGGGATGATCTTGCCGTGCAGGTTCACTTCCTCGACCGCGAGCTCGCCGGTCAGCCGCTGGGTCTGCTCGGCGAAGTACTCCGCGGCCTCCCGGAAACGGGTGATGAGCTCCTCGCGGGGCAGCGCCGCGAGCGCGGCGATCTCTTCGGTGCGGGCCTCGGGGGATGCGTAGAGCTGCTGCTCTTCCCCGGTGGTGGCCCAGTCGATGAGCTTGACCAGGGAGCGGCCGTTGGAGGCGAGGTGGGCGATGACGTCGGCCCGGCTCCATCCCTCGCACAGGGACGGTGCGGTCATTTCGTCGTTGGACAGGGTCTCAATCGTGGCCAGCATCATGCCGGTTTCGCGGCCGAGGCGGGACAGGTCCGAGTGCAAGCGGGCTGAGTTGATCATGGTGAAACCATACCAACGGCTGGGCCGCAAAAGGTCCTGGAAGACGATCCATATCGAACCCGTATTGACTCAGAGGATTTCACCTTTGATTCCGGCCGTGGTCATCTAGCCGGGACCCGGACCCGGGCCCGCCGCGCCCTGTTTGTGTCGCCCGCGAGGGATAGATTGGTGAAATGACGGACGATAACCCCCGGACACCACGGCTGCTGTTCGATCCACCCGTGCCGGGGGACCGGGGCGCGGTCTTTGCCATCGCCAGCGACCCGCGCACCTGGGCGCACATCCCGGGTGAAAGGATCACCGAGCCGGCACGGGTCGAAGCCACACTGGCGATGTTTGGCCGCGGTTGGGAGGAACATGGTCTCTCGCATTGGGTCGTGCGGCTGGGAAGCGACGGACAGCACCCGGGGCTGAAGCAGGGCCAGGTGCTGGGGACCGGGGGAGTGCACCTCTTCGAGACGGACGATGAAAGCAAGATCTGGAATCTTGGCTACCGGTTGGACCCGGAATGCTGGGGCCAGGGGTTCGCCACCGAGCTGGCCCAACGGGCCGTGGTGTGCGCCGGCGAAACCCAGGCCGAGGTGCCGGTCGTTGCCCGGGTGCTTTCCACCAATCCGGCCTCCGCGAAGGTGGCGGCCAAGGCCGGGCTGCAGCTGCTGTGGGCGGGGGAAGCCTCGGAGAAGACCCGTGCCGCGGTGGGGCGGGAATCGGTGCAGCGACTCATTTTCGCCGACCGCATATTGGCGCCCGGGGTACTCGATTGGCTGGTCTCCCGCGGCTAGTTGCCCGTTCTGCAGCAGACCCGCCGGTGGCGCTACCCGTCCTCGCGCACGCGCCTGGCGAAGTTCAGCACGTGTTCCCTCAGCACGGTGATGCGCCGGCGGATCTCCGCTTCGCGATCAAAACCGATGTAGGGCAACGATTTCATCATGCGGACATTGGCAGGGCACTCGAACTCGGCACACACCAGGATGCCGATGGTGTCGCCGTCGCGGCCTGCCTGACCGCCCTGTTTGGCATTGAAGAACACCACGTCATTGGGAAGATCGACGTCCTCGCACCACGAGCATTGGGGGCGCTTGCGGATCTTGCCCTCCGTCTTGCGGAACATGATGCCGACGGGCGCATCGTCCAGGACCGTGACGACGTAGCCAACCAGCGGCAGTTTCGAATCCCGCCAACCCAGGAAATCCAGGTCGTCCCAGTTCAGGGCGTCGAAGTTTTCCGGGAGGGTGATGGCCTTGCGCTCGCGCAACGAGGCATTGATGAAGGATGAACGGATTTGTTTTTCTGAAAGGGAAAGCATGGAATTTGGTGTACCTAACTGTCTTGCCCCTCATCGTGGTGGCGAGCGGGAGGGGCCTGATTCGGGTGGGGGTAATTGATCCGCAGGCACGGTCGCGCAAGAGGCGCCGAGAACTTGGCAGCGGATGTGGGCGCGCCAAATGGGCGCGAAGTATCACCGAAAGTGGACAGTCTTATCTCGAGCCGGCGGAAAAGACGCCGGCTACCTCCGAACGCCCTCGGGGCGGTTGGGATGAGATCAAAATAGACATGCGAAAAAGTATACGCCCACGGGCCAGGCGACCTGCGGCACGCGGTCAGTCGCGCAGCAGGCTCCGCAACGGTGTCCAACCGATGGGAAGCGGGCCGCGGATATCGGCCCGTTCGCGATCTGCCGTGGCGGACCAACCCTGTGCAGCGGTCCCGCCATGCTCGCCGACTGCTCCGCGCGCCACCCGGAACCCGACATCCTCAAGCACGGCATCGGGTGCGCTGCCCCGGCGCACCGAGGCGCGGCAGCTCCACGGCTTGTCGTCCCAGCCGCCGCCGCGCAGACTCCTGTAGTCGCCGTAGCGTGCGGTGTTTGCATAGTCCCAGCACCATTCCCAGGCATTGCCGAGCATGTCGAAAAGACCGAAGCCGTTGGCCGCCTTGAGCCGGACAGGCTGCGGGCCGTCGACCGAGTCGCCAGCAGTCCACGCAATATCCGGCAGCGACCCATAGGTGGGTGCCGTCGTGCCTGCGCGGGCGGCATACTCCCATTCGGCCTCCGTGGGGAGCCGGTAGCCATCGGCAGCCACATTCCACACGACCTCACGCGTGCCAACCTGGTAGGCGGGCTCCAGCCCGGCGGCGACAGAAGCGGCATTGCACCAGAGCACCGCATTGAACCAGGTGACGGGGTGTGCAGGAACGTTCGGTTCCGCATGTGGCAAAGGGTCCGGGCCCGTGGCCTGCCCCCACTGGGCGCTGGTGACTGGTGTGTGGCCGAGCCGAAACGGGCGCAGTTGCACTTCGCGAACCAATGCCGAACGTGAATCGCGCATGCGAATGCTTCCGGACGGGAGCGAGGCCATTGAAAGTTCCACGATTCGATCATGCCCCGCGACCGGGGGACCGGGATAGCAGTCAGCCGCAGATGACGTCGCCCGGTTGGAGCAGGATGAGGTCGATGAATACCGAAACACTCTCAGTCAATGGTTTTCTGATGCGTGGGATCGCGTGGTAGTTGCCGAAACGATTCAGGTTGTCGGTCGTCGCGCCCCCCCGAACCATCGAATGGGCGCGCAGGTGAGGAAGTGGCGCGGTGGCCGGGGATGCTGTAGACCGGTCATATGTTCATCCGGCAACTCGAATACATGGTCGCCCTGGCGCGCGAGCGGCACTTCGTGCGCGCCGCCCAATCCTGTTCGGTGTCCCAGCCAGCGCTCTCGGAGGGAATCCGGAAGCTGGAGAAGGAGCTGGATGTTCCGCTGATCCGGCGGGGCAACAAGTTCGAGGGCCTGACCGCCGAAGGGCAGGAGCTTGTCATCTGGGCCCGGAAAATCCTCGCGGACCGGGATGCGATGAACGACGAGATCGGTGCGATGCGCACCGGGGTCCGCGGCCAGCTTCGCTTCGGCTCGATCCCCACCGCATCCATCGCGATGTCGCTGCTCAACGCGCCATTCTGCGACTTGCATCCCTTGGCGCGCGTCCAGGTGGTCTCAGGCCTGACATCCGAGGACGTTCTGGCGCGGCTGAGGTCCTACGAAATCGATGCCGGCATCACCTACATCCAGGACCCGGTGCCCGACGAATTCCGGGTGCTCCGGCTGTACCGGGAACGATACGTCCTGCTGACCGCCACGGACGCAGGCGCGTCGTCGTCGACGTCGGCAACGTGGACACAAGCCGCGGCACTCCCGCTTTGCCTGCTGGCCCCGAGCATGCAGGGCCGCCGGTACATTGACGACGTGTTTGCCGAGGCCGGCGTCAATCCGGAGCCAAGACTCGAAACCGACTCGGTGGCATCGCTCTTCGCGCATGTCACGACGGGTTCCTGGGCAACCATCGTGCCCACGGCTTGGCTGCATGTCTTCGGGGTTCCGGCCAATTTGCACGCCGTTCCGTTGGTTGGCCCGGAGCGCTCCGTTTCGGTCGGATTGCTCACCCTGGCCAGGGATCCTGCGCCGATCCTCGTGCGGGCATTGGCATCCGTGGCCGAATCGACGGATCTCACCTTCCTGGAGCAACTCCCGGCTGAGCACTAGCGATAGACACCGCTTATCGGTTCATCGTAGATGCTTCTTTGACGCCTATTGTGTAGGTGGTACAAAGTGGTTCCCCGGTGGCACGGTGCCCATGGGCGGGAGACAAAATGGCAAGGACAATAGGGGCCCGGGTCATCGCACCACGTGGCGGGAATGCGCCAAGACGTGCACCGGTTCCCCTCTCCTTGCTGGCCTTGGGCCCTGCCCAAGGGGACCGCCTGTCTGAATGGCGCGTTGGGCTGAGCGTTGCCGTCCCCTCGCTGGCCCTGTTGGCCGCCGGCTGGCCAGGGTTGATCATCTACGCCGTCTTCGGAGCCTTCATCGGCATGTACGGCAGGAACGAACCCCACCAACTGCGGGTCATCCACCAAGCCCAGGCGGCCGTGCTGCTCGTGGGAGGAACGTTGATCGGCATTGGGTTGTCCGCCCTGGGAGTGAAGCCATGGGCGCTCGTCCTGACCGAGGCCCTAATTGCGGGTGCGGGCTCTCTCTTCGCTGACCGGCACAGGCTCAAGCCCGCGGGCCCCTTCTTTTGCATATTTGCCCTTGGCGCCTGTGCCTCGGTTCCGCTGGCGGTGCCGTGGTGGTGCGCCGCGTTGGTCTGCGTCGGTTCGGCCGGCTTCGCCGTAATGGTCGGGTTCGCCGGCTGGGTCGGGAACCGGGTCTGGCAACCTGGAGCCGGACGACCAGTTGTGTCCGCCATGCCTGCAGAAGTACTCGTCCATGCGCTGCGCTATTTCCTGGCCGTCGGCATCGCCGGAGCCTTGGGAATCTTCATGGGCATCGGTCACCCCTACTGGGCCATGGCCGCAGGTGCCGTTCCGCTGGCCGCGGAGACCCTCGGGGCACGCATCCAGCGCGGCATCCACCGGGTTTTCGGAACACTTGCCGGCGTCGGGGTGACCGCCTTGATCCTCCTGCCGCGGCCCTCCATCATGGTCCTGGGACTATTGGTGGTCGCGCTGCAGTTCCCGAGCGAGTTGTTCATGGCGCGCCACTACGGATTGGCCCTGGTCTTCTTCACTCCGCTGATCCTGGCCATGACGTACCTGGCGGCACCAACGGATCCCGGCATCCTCATGGCCGACCGCGCCGTGGAGACTGTCATCGGGGCCGCCGCCGGCGTGCTGGTCGCGGTGTGCATCCGCGAACCGCGTCGGCCCGCGCTCCGCTGAGCCCGGGCGCCGGATCCCAACGCAACCTAGGAGCGAAGGGCGGGGCAGTTGGCGCCCAGAGCTCCTGCCAGCGCAGTCGCAGCCGCCTCGAGTGCGTCGGCGGGATCCTCCCCGGAAGCGATCAGCACCAGGCCCGGGTTCGCCGGGGCCGGCCGGTTGGCAGCACGGTGCTGGACCTCCACTCGTCCCGCGGCGAGCTGCAGCTCGTGCCAGCGACCCTCAAGTCCAAGCAGCGTTCCCTTGGCACGCGCCAGCCGGCTGGATTGATCTTTCAGTACCCGGACCACGTCAGCCACGTCGACCGGATCGGACACAGACAAGGTGCTGCTGGCGTGGGCGTCGGCATGCAGATCCGGTTTTTGGGCGGCGTTCCACGCTGGCTCCGGCTTCGGCGGCGCGCCTACGGCGAATGCGCGGGCGGCGGTGCGCTCAGGATGGCGGCGGTCTTGTTCCAGCAACCTCGCCTGGGGGGACACTGCAGAGCAGGCATCCAGCGCGGCGCCGATTTCCGCGGAGATCGCAAGGTCCGTCTTGGTCAGCAACACCACGTCGGCGGCGGCCAGCTGCCGGTGCACGGTGTCCCCGACATACTGATCGCGCAGCAGGCGGACCACGTCCGTGGCATCCGCACAGACGAGGACCGGCCCGGGCGCGAACCCGGGGTAACTGCCCCAGCTGGCGAGCTCGCCGGGGTCGCCCACCCCGCTGACCTCGCAGAGCACGTTGTCCAGGTCGGTGCGTGCAGCCAGCGCCGTCATGATGCGTGCCACGTCGTCGCTGAGTTGGCAACAGATGCAACCGTTGGTCAGCTCGATGGTGTCACCCTGGGCCGAGGCGATCAGGTCGGCATCGATGTTCACGGACCCGAAGTCGTTGACCACCACGGCGGTGCGCCCGGGCAGGGCGCCGGCCAGTAGCAGGTTGACCAGCGTTGTCTTGCCCGAGCCCAGGTACCCGCCGATGATGCCCAGCCGGGTGCTCACCGGGCCCCGGCCTTCGCCGTGGCCCGCACGTTGCTGACGTGGTGGCGTCCGCCGACCACGGTACCCAGGACGTGGATGTCGCCGATTTCCTCGCCCGGCACCTCGAGCGGATCCCGGGTGAGCACCGCCATGTCGGCGAATTTCCCGGCCTCCAGCGAGCCGATCTCATGGTCCATCTTGAGCATGTACGCCCCGCCCAGGGTGACTGCCTCGAGCGCCTGCTGCGCGCTGATGCGCTCGGCCTCGCCCATGACCCGTCCGGAGACGGTCAAGCGGGTCACCGCATGCTTCATGGTGTGCAGCGGGCCCAGCGGCGTGACGGGGGTGTCCGAATGCAGGGAAATCGGCACCCCGTGGCGCAGCGCGGTGGCCGTGGCGTTCATGCGTGCCGCGCGGTCCGGTCCCACGGTGATGTCCATGTGCTGGTCGCCCCACGCCCAGATGTGGTTGGCGAAGATGTTGGCGCAGGCCCCCAGGGCCGCCATGCGGCGGTATTGGGCAGTGGTGCTCATCTGCGAGTGGGTGCAGGTGTGCCGGTGGTCGGGCCGCGGGTGGGCGGTGAGCACGGCCTCGAGGGTGTCCAGGAAGAGCTGCGTGGTTTGGTCCCCGTTGCAGTGCACGTGCACCAGCAGACCTGCCGCGTGGAAGGTCTCGAAGGCCTCACGGAACTCCTCCGGGGTCACCGCCCAGATGCCGTTGGGCTGGTCGCCGTAGTAACCCGGCTCCAGCAATCGGGCGGTGAATCCCTGGATGGAGCCATCGAGCATGAGCTTGACGTTGCCAAAACGCAGCTTCTCGGTGGACAGGCCGCGCAGCTTCACCAGCCTCTCGGCTGCCTCGGCCAGCGAGAGCGCAACCGTTCCGACGCCGGCCCCGAAGTGGAAGACGTTCAGGCGTGCCGGGAAGGCGGAGTCCACCACCGAACGGTACAACTCGACCCCCGCATCGTCCATCAGGGACCTGGAGCCCAGGTCGGTGAGCGTGGTGGTGCCGGTGTTGACGCCGTCCTGCGCAAAGGCGGCAAGGGCCGCAGGGTTGATGTTCATCAGCCCGGTGCCCTCGGTCAACGGAGCCACCAGCCCCATCGCCGCAAATTCCTGCAATTCACCGGTGGGCAGGCCGGCCGCGTCCTTCACCACACCGGTGACCGTGGTGCTCGCGTCAATGGAGCAGCTGCGCAATGCCGCCGAGTTCACCGAGCACACATGCCCGCTGGTGTGGACGATGTGGACCGGGCGCGTGGTGGAGACCAGGTCCAGTTCCTTGACCGAGAGGCGTTGGCCGCTGAAGTAGATCGGGTCAAGCCCCCAGGCCAGCAGAGGGGTTTCCGGGTCCTCGATCTCGGCCTCCGCCTGGATGAGGCGCTCAATGACGTCGTCGATGGTGCGGCAGCCGGGCCAGCTCCTTCCATCGGGGGCAATGCGGTCAACGAGCCCCACATAGGTGTTTGCCCAGACGTTGCCCGAACCGGCGTGGCTGTGCGCCTCGACGAAGCCGGGGACGAGCACCGCATCGGCGTAGCGCTCGTCAAGCACGGCGCCGGGGTAGGCCATGAGTTCCGCGACGCTGCCCACGGCGCGGATCCGTTCCCCGCGCACGGCAACCGCCGCAGCGGTGGGGCGTGCCGGATCCAGGGTGCGAACGATGCTGGCGGGGTAGACGATGGTCTGTTCCATGTGATGTGTTCCTTTCACTGACTTCAAAAACGGGGGAGCTAGGCGATGCTCAGGGCGGGCACGGGAAGTGCGACAAGCTCCGAGTGGTGGCAGGCGCTGCGCTGGGTGGAGGAGCCCCCCGCGGGCCCGGACAGCTCGGGGCGCTCGGTGCGGCACTTCTCGCTGGCCAGCCAGCAGCGGGCGGCGAACGCGCACCCCGTGTAGCGCTTGCGCGGGCTGGGCAGGTCCCCGGTGAGCACGATCCGCTCGGTGGTGGTGTCCTCCGGATCCGGGACCGCCGAAAGCAGCGCCTTGGTGTAGGGGTGCTGCGGGTTGTTGAACACCTCGGCGGTGGACCCGATTTCCACCACCCGGCCCAGGTACATGACGGCGACCCGGTCCGCGAGATGCCTCACCACGCCGAGGTTGTGCGAGATGAACAGATAGGTCAGGTTGCGTTCGCGCTGCAGCCTGGCCAGCAGGTTCAGGATCTGCGCCTGGATTGACACGTCCAGGGCGCTGGTTGGCTCATCCAGCACCATGAACTCGGGGTGGGTGGCCAGCGCCCGCGCAATGGCGATGCGCTGGCGTTGGCCGCCGGAGAACTCGTGGGGATGGCGGGCCAGGACGTCCTCGGTCATGCCGACCTCGAGGATCGCCGCACGGGCCTCGTTGCGCGCCTCGGTGATGCTGCGCCCCGCGGCGAGCAGGGGCTCCATGATGGATCGGGCGATCGTGTAGGTCGGGTCCAGGGAATCGTTCGGGTCCTGGAAGACCATCTGCATGCGTTGGCGCTGGCGCTTGAGTTCCCGCCCGCGCACCGTATCCATGCGCTGCCCGCCAAACTCGATGTGCCCGCTGCTGGTGTGGCGCAACAACATGATGGCCCGCGCCAGCGTCGACTTGCCGCAGCCGGACTCGCCGACGATGCCCAGCGTTTCCCCGCGCCTCACCTGCAGGTCCACCGAATCAAGGGCGCGCACCGCGTTGCCGCCGCGCGCCGCGAATTCCTGGCCCACCTGGTGGCATTCAACCAGGATTTCTGCCTCGTGGGTGCTCATGGCTTCTCCTTGGCAATCAGTCCGTGGTTGGAGCGGACACAGCGCGCCGTGTGCCCGGCCGTTCGGGTGTCAAGCAGGTGTTGCGGTTCGGCGCAGCGTGCCTCGGCCAGCGGGCAGCGGGCCGCGAACCTGCAGCCCGGCAGCGACCTGTCCTCGGGCCTGATGCCGCCGCTGATTGCCGGCAGGTCGGTCCCTGCGGCGTGGGTGCGGCGCGGAATCGAGGCCAGCAGGCCGCGCGTGTAGGGGTGCGCGGGGTTTTCCATGACCTGCGCCGGGGTCCCCTCCTCCACGATCTGCCCCGCATACATGACCGCGACCCTGTCGCAGGTGCTGGCGATGACCCCGAGGTCGTGGGAGATCAACACCATGCCCATCCCCGTCTTGTCCCGCAGCTGGGTCAGCAACGACAGGATCTGCGCCTGCACGGTGACATCCAGTGCGGTGGTGGGTTCGTCGGCCACCAGCAACCGGGGATTCGCCGCCATGGCGATCGCGATCATGACGCGCTGGCGCATGCCCCCGGACATCTGGTGCGGGTACTGGCGCATCCGCAATTCCGGTTCCGGCACCTGGACCAAACCCAACAGTTCCAGGGCGCTTGCAGCGGCTCGGCGCTTGTCACGTTCCCCGTGCAGGCGCAGCACCTCGGAGATCTGGTCCCCGATCCGCATCACCGGGTTCAGTGCGCTCATGGGTTCCTGGAAGATCATCGACACGTCGTTGCCGCGGATCTTGGCCAACTCGCGCTCGCCGAGGCCCACGAGGTCCTTTCCCGCGACCTGGAGGCGGTGGGCCTCGGTGCGTGCCGCTGCCGGAAGCAACCCCAGCAGGGCCAGGCCAATGCTGGACTTGCCGCAGCCCGATTCGCCGATGATGCCCAGGATCTCGCCCTCGGCCACGTGCAGGTTGACGTCCGAGACGACATCCGGCCCGCTGCCATAGCCGATGTTCAGTCCCCATATATCCAGGGCTGCTCCGGTGGGGGTGTCCGATCCGGCGTGGGTATCCGGAACAACGTGCGTGGTGGAGGTCATGGCACGAGCCATCCCTTCTTCAGGTTGATGCGGAATGAGTAAGGGTCCGGTGCGTAGTCCTGGAGGCGCGAGGACCACAACTCCTGGCGCTGGGTCACCACGTACGGAACGATGTTCAGCACCTTGTCGGCGACTTCTTGCTCCAGGTCCAGCAGTGCTTCCTGGCGCTGCCGCGGCTCGACGGTCGTGTTCAGTGTCTGCCACAGGGCGGTGGCCTGTTCGCCCTGGTCGCCCGTGGTGTTGGTGGGCGCCTTTGGTGCCAGGAACCCGGAGAAGTAGGCGGAGGCATCGGCGCGCGCAACCCCGGGGATGGCGATGAGCCCGGTGAAATTGCCGGTGGCGTACTTCGAGAGGGTGTCGGCCCACGGCAGCGGGTTGAGCACCAAGTCGATGCCGACCTCGCGGAGTTGTTCCTTCATGACCTCGTAGAGGGCGACATCGCGGGAGAACGAGGCATCCGAGGGATAGGTGATGGTGACCTTGCTGCCGACGGCGTTGGCCCGTTCCAGCAGCTCGCGCGCACCCTCCGGGTCGTGGGTGTAGTGCGGCAAGTTCTCGGCGTGCTCGATCGCCGCCGGGTCACCGATCGGGACGATCCCGGAGACCTTGCCGTACCCGTAGCTGGCCAGCAGTGCGATCTTTTCCCTGTCCATCGCCCGGGAGATGGCCTGGCGGATCCGCAGGTCCGCGGTGGGTCCCTTGCGGGTGTCGACGAAGAGGTTCAGCGAGCGGGTCGCCGCGTTGTGCCCGATCTCGAAGCCTTCGCCCTCAACCTGCTCGGCCAGTTGCTGGTCGCCGAGCCAGATGGCGTCGACGCTTCCCTGCCGCAGGGCCGCCAGGCGGGATTGTTCGTCGGGGAAGATCTTGAAGTCGACGCCGTCAAGCAGGGGGAGCTTCGGATCCCAGTAGTGCTCGTTGCGGCGCAACTCCAGCACCACGTTGTCCTGCCAACCTGTCAGCTTGAACGGACCGGTGCCCATCGCTTCGCGTTGGCGCTGCTCCTTCGAGGCCGCCGAATACCATTTCTTGCTCACGATGCTGCCGGTTCCGGCATCGGAGACAACACCCATGAAGGTGCCGCTCGGGCCGGAGAGATGGGCATCAACCGTGTGCTTATCAACGACCGTTGCCGTCTCGAATTCGTTCAGCAGCCGGGCCTGGAGGTTTCCCGAATCGGCCATCGTTTCCAGGGAGTACTTCACGTCCTGGGCGGTGAGTGGATCGCCATTGCTGAATTTTGCGTTCTCCCGAAGATGGAAGCGGTAGGTGGTGGCATCGAGCTGCTCCCAGTCCTTGGCCAGACCCGGTTGGATGGCGCCACTGTCGTCCCGGGTCAGCAGGGGCTCGTAAATCTGCACCCAGAAGTTCATCCCGGAAAAGGCCTGCGAGGAGTAGGGGTCGATGCCGCCGGCCACGGGCTGGATGTCGGTGCCGTAGCTGAGGATGCCGCCGCGCACGGGCTCGGAAGGGACGTCCACGGAGGCGGCTGCGACGCCGCTGCAGCCCGTGAGGGCCAACAGCCCCGCTGCCAGCAGCGCGAGGGAGCTGTGGTTGCGCTTGATCATGGTGTGTCCTTTCGGCGGGAGCGACGTGCCACGGTCCCGGGGGCCGGGGCAGCGGCTATCTGGCGGCGTTGGATGACTGCCAGGAGCGGCGCCGTGGAGATGTTCAGGGCTCCGTCGCGCGGGGAGAGCAATTTCTGCAGCCCGTCCGCGATGAGGTTCCAGGCGATGGTCATCGCGATGATCACGGCCGCCGGAAGCAGTATGAGCATCGGTTCCCTGGCCATGAACCTCGTGGAGTCCGCGATCATGCGTCCCGCGGACGGGTCGGGCGGCAACACGCCCTGCCCCAGGAAGCTGAGGATGGATTCCATCAGCACCACGGTCGAGGCGGTTGCAGCAAACTGCACGAAGAGGGGGGTCAGCGAGTTGGGCAAGAGGTGCGATGCGGCGATGCGTATTCTGCCCACGCCGGAAATTTCTGCGGAGGTGACGAAGTCACGTTCCCGCAAGGAGATTGCCGGGGCGCGCATCACCCGGGCAAACCCGGGTGCCGAGATGATGGCCAGCGAGATGATGAGCGTCCAGATGCCGGGTCCGAAGATCACCCGGGTCACCAGGGCCAGCAGGATCGCGGGGATGGCAAGCAGCACGTCCACCGAGCGCATCACGATTCCGTCGAGTAGCCCACCGAAATAGCCGGCGAGGATGCCCGCGGTGGAACCGACGAGTGCCGCCAGCAGCGTCGAGGCAAGGGAGATCTGCAGTCCGGTCATGGTCGCTGCGGCAAGCCGCGTGAAATTGTCGCGTGCCAGGTTGTCGGTGCCCAACCAATGCTCGGCCGAGGGCGAGGCAAAGGGCATGTCGTTGATCTGGGTGACGGTGTAGGGGCTGAAGGCCGGCGTGAAGGCGGCGACAAGCGTCATGCACGCCACCAGGGCCAGGCCAAGGCCCAACGACGGATGTTTGCGGAGATGGTCTGCCATTCGGCGCATGGATGCGGGGACCGCAATGCCGCCGCGGACGACGCCTTGGGCGGGGTTGGCTGTAGTCATCTCAGTTCACCGTCCGGATTCGTGGGTCGATCAGCGGGTAGAGCATGTCGACGGCCAGGTTGATGGCGATGTACACGGCCCCGAGCACCAACACACAGCCCTGGATGGTCGGGTAGTCCGTTGAATTCAAGGCTTCGATCAGCATGGATCCCATGCCCGGAAGGGCAAAGATGGATTCGACAATGATGGTGCCGCCGATCATCGTGCCCAGCTGGATGCCGACCACGGTGCTGACAGGCACCAGGGCGTTTCGCAGTGCGTGGCGGATGACCAGCCGCGAGGTGTTCGCTCCCTTGGCGCGTGCGGTACGGATGTAGTCCTGGGACAGGGCGTCAAGCAGGGTGTTGCGGGTGTAGCGGCACAGGATCGCTCCCATGGGCAGGGCCAGCACCATGGCCGGGACCAGCATTTGCGCAATCGAGCGCACAGGATCCTCCCACAGGGGCGTATAGCCAATGAGCGGGAACTTCAGCGTGCGGGAGTTCGCAAGGATCAACACCGTTCCCACGACAAACGCAGGAACGGAGAGGAACAGGAACGACGCTGCACGAATTGCCGAATCGGCGACTTTTCCGCTGCGGACTGCCGAAAGCGCGCCGAACGGGATGCCGATGAGCAGGGAAAAGATGGTGGCGATGACGGCGAGCTCGACGCTTGCCGGAAGTCGTTCGGCGATCTGGGTGGTGATGTCGAACGGCCGGGTGAGTGAAGTGCCGAAGTCTCCGCTCAGCACCCCGCCGAGCCACACGACGAACTGCTCGTACCAGGGACGGGTCAGCCCAAGCTGTTCGCGGATTGCAGCCAGCGCCTCGGGATCAGGGTCTGAGGTGTTCAGGTATTGCGCGGCAGGGTCTCCGGGGATAAGCCGGACCATGCTGAAAACAAGGAGGGAGAGCGCGAACAGCACGAAGAGCGCTGTTCCGGTCCTCTTGGCCAAGTATCTAATCATGCGTTTTCTCCTGGGAATGTGTGCGGAGACCATTCGGGAAATTGATGCTTAGGGGCGGTGGGCGGCGTGGGAATCATGCCGGTCCCTGGACACTGCGGCTGCGGACGGCATGCCCACGTTGGATGAGCCGTAAAGTAGCGATCGCACTTGGAAGCTTGTGGCGGTCGTCACAGCCTATGTGTGTGAAACTGGTCGTAACAAGATCCAGTTTTCTTCATTTTCAGCAGTCCAGTTCAGGACCTGCGAGTGAGCGATGCGTGTGGGGGAGGGGTTGCGTGGAGCCGATACGGGAATCGCGCCCGCTGACGGGTGAGCCGCGTGCGGCGCGGATGGCATTGATTCCGGCGACACCCGGAACGCCTTTGGCGACGCGAGTGCGGCAAACTGTCCGCCAACTCATTGTCCGGGGAATCTGGCCTACCGGCTCGCGAATTCCATCAAGCCGAAAATTTGCCTATGACTTGGGCGTTTCTCGAACGACTGTGCAGAGCGCCTATCACGCACTCATTGATGAGGGATATTTGGTTCCTTCCGATCGGCGTGGCGTATTTGTCAGCGAGCGCTTGCCGGCGGTAGCCCAGGTCCTCGAACCCGAGTCGGCCGGCGGCGGCGACCGCTGGGAAGAATCGGTCCAATGGGATCGATGGGCCAGCGCGGGACGGGAGGCCGCGTGGCCCGAGCTCGAGCGCGAACGGCAATGGAACCGGTTCGAATTCCCGTTTGTTACGGGCCAGCACGACCCTGCCTTCTTCCCGGACGGGGCATGGCTGCGAGCACTGAAGAAAGCGCTGGGTGAGGAGCACCGGTACGCGAGCCTGGATGACCGCCGGGAGGACGATCCGCTCTTGCTGCAATCGCTGTGCGCCCGGGTCCTCACGGTGCGAGGGCTGCGCGTTTCTCCGGAGAACATACTTGTCACCATGGGTAGCCAGCAGGGCGTGCAACTGCTTGCCGAGACGACGCTTCGCTGGGGCGACAGGGTTGCCATGGAAAACCCGGGCTACATCGATGCAAGGCACGTGTTCCATCGAGTCGGGGCGCAGATGGTCTACGTTCCGGTGGATGCGGATGGGGCCATTCCGCAGCAGGACTACAGGGGTGCGCGGCTGCTCTTTGTCACGCCGAGCCATCAGCATCCGACGAACGTGACGCTGTCACTGGAGCGGCGCCTGCAGCTGATTGCCCAGGCCGAGGAGCAGGACTTCCTGATCGTGGAAGACGACTACGATGCCGAACTGCGCTACAGCGGCCAAACCAGCCCCTGCATGGCCAGCCTGGACCCCCATGGGCGGACCATCTACGTGGGCACATTATCCAAGGTGCTGGCTCCCGGCCTTCGAATGGGGTACGTGGTCGGCCCCAAGAAGCTCATTGCCGCGCTGCGCCAACGCCGTCGATATGCCCATCGCCAACCGCCCGGGCACATTCAGCGCGCCCTCGCCTTGTTGATGGATGAAGGGGACCTTGCCCGCTCGTATCGTCGCTACAGGAACGATCTGCGCCTGCGTTGGCATGCCGCCACGGAGTCCGCACGCGAGCTCTTTCCGCCGGATCAGATTCTGCCGCCCGGAGGGACCGGGCTGTGGCTGCGTACGGGGGTGTCGAGGCCCTCGTGCGAGATCGCCGCCGACGCCCGTGAGCACGGAATCCTGATTGACTCCGGCCACCACTACTTCTCCAACCCGCAGGACGGCAGCGGTTTCATCCGGGTGGGGTTCGGGGTGATCCCCGCCGAGCGCATTCCCGCGGGCATGCGGAGACTTGCGGCCCTGCTGCCCGGCGAAAAGGCTGCCTCCCTCGAGTGAACGAGGGAGGCAGCCCACTGGATTTGGTGCGGTGCGGGGATGGCGCTAGCCGGCGTTGACGGCGGCCCTGGTGATCGGCCAGCCGGTGACCACCTTGGGACGCGGGGTTGCATAGGTGCGCACCTTGGAGGTGCTCAGCCCCAACCGGACCAGCGACTCGGCGATGGTGACAGCTGCCCGCACCCCGTCCACGATCGGCACGCCGGTGGCCGCGGCAACCTTGGCCTCGAGCTCGGCCATCCCGCCGCAGCCCAGCACGATGACCTCGGCCTTGTCGTTTTCCACCGCCTGGCGGGACTGCTCCACGATGGCGGCCACCGCGCGGTCGGCGTCCGATTCAAGCTCGAGCACACTCAGCCCGCTGGCGCGCACCGAGGCGCAGCGGTCGGAGAGCCCGGCCAGCTTCAGCCGGTCCTCGATCAACGGCACTGTCCTGTCCAGCGTGGTGACCACTGAGTACTTGTGGCCCAGGAACTGGGCGGTGGAGGCCGCCGCCTCGGTGATGTCCACGACCGGCACGTCCAGCAGTTCCTGGAGTCCCTCGCGGCCGTGTTCGCCGTAGCCTGCCTGGATGACCGCGTCGAAGGGTTCGGTGTAGTTGACGACCTTGTCCATGACGGCGATGGCGGCGAGGTAGCTTTCGAAGTTTCCCTCGCAGGAGTCGGCGCCGAAGTTCGGCGTCAGTTCGATGATCTCGGTGTCCGGGGAGGCTGCCGAGCGGGCCGAGTCGCCGATGGACCGGGTCATGGACGCGGTGGTGTTGACGTTGAGGACCAGAATTCGCATGGGGAAAACTCCTGTGGTGCTGGTGGAACCGGTGGAATGTCGGTGACTAGTGGAGGGGGGCCACGGCGATGGCCTCGCCGTCGATGTCCTGGTGGACCTGGCCGCGCTTGGCGATTGCCAGGTAGATGAGGGCGCCGAGGCCCGAACCGATGAACCAGGCGAAGGCCGAGACGTGGCCGAGGGACGGGGAGAACGCGAGGATCAGGGCGGCGACGGCCGAGATGCCCAGTGCGATGATGGCGCGGAAGTTCACGCCGCGGGTGAAGTAGTACGTCCCCTGGGGGTTGGCGCGGTAGAGGTCCGGGACGTTGATCCGGGCGCGGCGCAGGATCCAGTAGTCGGCCATGATGATGCCGAACAGCGGGCCCAGCAGGGCGCCCAGGCCGCCGAGGAAGTAGGTGATGACCGCGGGGGAGTTGTAGAGGTTCCACGGCAGGATCAGCAGGCCGATGACGCCGGAGATGATGCCGGCGCGGCGGAAGTTCAGCACCTTCGGGAAGAGGTTGGTCAGCGCGTAGATCGGGGCCACGAAGTTGGCCATCAGGTTCACCGCGATGGTCAGGATCAGCAGGGCCATGGAGGCGGCAAGCAGCAGGAAGGTGTTCGGGATGGCGGCAACGACGTCCGAGGGGCTGTCGATGATGGTGCCGTCGATCTTGAATTGTGCACCGGTCATGACCACGACGATCAGGCCGAAGAGCAGCATGTTCAGCGGGATGCCCCAGAAGTTTCCGCGCACGATCGAGCCCTTGGACTTGGCGCTGCGGGTGAAGTCGCAGAAGTTCAATACGAAGGTGGCGTAGATGGAGACCCACAGGGCGCCGCCGCCGAGAATTCCGAGCCACATGTCGAGCCCGGTCTTGGTGTCGCCGGTGGACCAGGCGATGGAGCCGCCGGCCTGGGTGAACATCCAGACGGCCAGCGCGCCCATGGTGACAAGGATGACGGGGCCGGCGAAGGCCTCGTACTTGCGGATCATTTCCATGCCGTAGCTGACGATGACAAGCTGCAGTGCCCAGAGGGCCACGAAGCAGATCCAGCCGAGCGTGGAAAGGCCCAGGAAGCTGTTGGAGTTGAGGGTCGCGGCGGTAGGGGCCACGGCCAGGATCATGACGACCAGCACGACGGAGGCCAGGTACGTCTGGATGCCGAACCAGGCAATGGCCACCGCACCGCGCAGGAGTGCGGGAATCTGGGCCCCGCGGATGCCGAAGGCAATGCGGCTCATGACCGGGAACGGGACGCCGGTCTTTTCGCCCATGAAGCCGGAAAAGTTCAGCAGCCCGAAGAGCAGGAGTGCGCCGAAGCCCAGGGCCAGCAGGATCTGCCAGCCGCCCAGGCCGAGTGCGAAGAGCCCGATCGCAAATGCGTAGTTTCCAAGGGAGTGGACGTCGTTGGCCCAGAGCGTGAAGATGCTGTAGCTGGACCAGGTCCTTCCCGCCTTGGTGGTGGGTGCCAGGTCGCTGTTGTATAGCGAGGCACTGAGTCCATGGGGATTCAGTTCGTGCTGGGCCACCGGCGGGACGCTGGATTCTGACGTCGCTATGCGCACATCTGGATGGGTCATAAGAACTCGTACCTTTCACCACGGGGGTGTGACGGAGATTACTTGGTTGATCGATAATGGCATGGTTCCACGTAAAAGAAAAGCATTTTCACCTAGTGGAATTATTGCGGAATTCTCGCGGACGCCGGCCGGGCCCGTTCGGGAGCGGCCGTGGCGGCGTAAAGCATCAGGTGCGCGGGCGTGGGGTTGGCGATGCCGTGTTGCGGACGTCTTGACAGTGACTCAGGCCACTCGCTAGAGTTCTCATCAAGCAATAAACATATTTCACAATATGGAAATTGGAACCATGAAGGAGTCGAAGATGACCTACACCGTCAACTGTTCAATCCTGCTCACCGAGCTCCCCCTGCTTGAACGCGCCGCCGCGGCCAAGGCAGCTGGCTTCGACAGCGTTGAATTCTGGTGGCCATTCGCCACGGCGGTACCCGCCGACTCCGAGGTCGACGCATTCATTGCCTCCATCAAGAACGCCGGCGTCACGCTCCAGGGCCTGAACTTCTTCGCCGGCGACATGCCGGCCGGAGACCGCGGACTGGTTTCCTGGGTCGGACGCGAATCCGAGTTCCTCGACAACATCGACGTGGTCACCGCCATCGGCGAAGCCACCGGTTGCAAGGGATTCAACGCCCTCTACGGCAACCGCCAGCCTGGGATCGACGGCCAGGCGCAAGACAAACTGGCCATTTCCAACCTGGTCGCAGCCGCCAAGGGCGTCGAGCGCATCGGCGGAACGGTGTTGCTCGAACCGATCTCGGGTTCCGAGACCTACCCGCTAAAGACCTCCGCCGATGCCTTCTTCGTCCTGCAGAAGGTCCACGCCGCGGGCGCAGGAAACGTCAAGTTGCTCGCCGACTTCTACCATCTGGCCGTGAACGGCGACGACGTGGCCAAGCTGATCGAGGACCACGCCCACGAATTCGGCCACATCCAGATCGCCGACGATCCGGGACGCGGGGCACCGGGCACCGGAACCCTCCAGCTGGGCGAATGGATCACCCGCTCCCGCGACCTCGGCTACGCCGGCGGCGTCGCCCTTGAATACAAGGCGGCACACACCGAGGCCTTCAACTGGCTCATCCGCCAGCCTGCCTAACCCGCACCCCCCCAGCAATTCATCGGGCCATCCACACACAGGCCACCAACACACAAGTTTTCAGGAGCACGGCATGTCGAACACGCAAAAGATCGCATTCATCGGCCTGGGCATCATGGGTCTTCCGATGGCCATCAACCTTGCCAAGGCAGGCTTCGAAGTCACCGGTTACAACCGCAGCCCGGAAAAGACCGCTGAACTCGCGGCCGCGGGCGGCAAGGGCTCCGGCTCGATCCCCGAGGCAGTTGCCGACGCCGACGTCGTCATCACCATGGTCCCGGATTCCGCGGACGTCGAAGCAGTGGTCACCGGCGAGGCCGGGGTCTTTGCCCACGCCAAGGCCGGCGCCCTGTGGATCGACAACTCCTCGATCCGGCCCGACGTGGCTGCGCGCCTGTCCGACGAGGCCCGCGCCGCAGGCATCCGCCCGCTCGACGCCCCGGTCTCCGGCGGCGAGGCAGGCGCCATCGGTGGCGTGCTCTCCATCATGGTCGGCGGCGAGGAAGCAGACTTCGCCGCCGCCGAAGCCGTCTTCAATGCCGTCGGCAAGACCATCGTGCTGGTGGGCCCCTCGGGTTCCGGCCAGACCGTCAAGGCAGCCAACCAGCTGATCGTTGCGGCGAACATCCAGGCGCTGTCCGAGGCCGTGGTGTTCCTTGAGGCATACGGCGTCGACACCGACGCCGCGTTGACTGTCCTGGGCGGCGGGCTGGCCGGCTCCAAGGTGCTGGACCAGAAGGGCCGGAAGATCCTGGACCGGTCCTTCGAGCCCGGCTTCCGCCTGGCCTTGCACCACAAGGACATGGGCATCGTGACCTCCGCTGCCCGCGAGGCAGGCGTCGTGCTTCCGCTCGGCGCACTCGTCGCACAGCTCGTGGCCTCCACCGTGGCCAGCGGCGACGGCGCCCTGGACCACTCAGGACTCTTCCGCGGCGTACAACGCCTCAGCGGATCCGCGGACGTGCCGGCCGAACCCGTGGCCGCCAAGCAGCAATAAGCACCGCCCACCTTCCCGGATCCTGCGCGACGAGCACCACACCGCGCCCCGGTACACCACACTTCATCCCGCCCCCGCCCGGCATGCTCCGGAAAGGGGGACTGATACAAGGAGCACTACACCATGACAAAGATGCGCGTTGTTGATGCCATTGTCTTGATTCTGGAAAAAGAAGGAGCCACCGAGGCCTTCGGGCTGCCCGGGGCCGCCATCAACCCCCTGTACTCCGCCATGCAGAAGCGCGGAACCATCCGCCACACGCTGGCCCGCCACGTCGAGGGCGCCAGCCACATGGCCGACGGCTACTCGCGGGCCACCGGCAAGATCGGGCTGTGCCTGGGCACCTCCGGTCCCGCCGGCACCGACATGATCACCGGGCTCTACGCCGCGATCGCCGACTCCATCCCGATGCTCTGCATCACCGGACAGGCCCCGACCGACAAGCTGCACAAGGAAGACTTCCAGGCCGTGGACATCGAGTCCATCGCCAAGCCCGTCACCAAGTACGCAGTGACCATCCTGGAACCGGGCCAGGTCCCCGGCACCTTCGCCAAGGCCTTCCAGATCATGCGCTCGGCACGTCCGGGCCCGGTCCTGCTGGACCTGCCGATCAACGTGCAGATGGCCGAGATCGAATTCGACATCGACGCCTACGAGCCGCTGACTCCGGACAAGCCCGCGGCAACCCGCGGCCAGGCCGAGAAGGTCCTGGACCTGCTGGTGGCTTCCAAGCACCCGATGATCATTGCCGGGGGCGGCGTCATCAACGCCAACGCCTCGGCCAAGCTCGTCGAGCTGGCCGAACTGCTGAACGTGCCGGTCTCCCCGACCCTGATGGGCTGGGGCACCATTCCCGATGACCACCGCCTGCAGTCGGGCATGGTCGGCATCCAGACCCACACCCGCTACGGCAACGTCTCCTTCCTGGCCTCCGACTTCGTGCTGGGCCTGGGCAACCGCTGGGCCAACCGCCACACCGGCGGCCTGGACACGTACCGCAAGGGCCGCACTTTCGTGCACATCGACATCGAGGGCACCCAGATCGGCCGGGTCTTTTCCCCGGACTTGGGCATCATCTCCGATGCAGGGGCGGCCATCGACCAGCTGCTGGCAGCCGCCCGCGACCGCAAGGCCGCAGGCTCCCTGCCGGACTACTCGGCCTGGGCCGACGAATGCACCGCCCGCAAGGGAACGCTGCACCGCAAGACCAACTTCGAGAACATGCCGATCAAGCCGCAGCGCGTGTACCAGGAAATGAATGCAGCCTTCGGCAAGGACACCACGTACGTGTCCACCATCGGCCTGAGCCAGATCGCCGGCGCGCAGATGCTGCACGTCTACGGCCCGCGCCAGTGGATCAACGCAGGACAGGCAGGCCCGCTGGGCTGGACCGGTCCCGCGGCCCTCGGCGTAGTGCGCGGCAAGCCGAACTCCACCGTCGTTGCGCTCTCCGGCGACTACGATTTCCAGTTCATGATCGAGGAGCTGGCCGTCGGCGCGCAGTTCAAGCTGCCCTACATCCACGTGGTGGTCAACAACTCCTACCTGGGCCTGATCCGCCAGTCGCAGCGCCCCTTCGAGATGGATTACCACGTCTCGCTGGGCTTCGAAAACATCAACTCCCCGGAAACCAACGGCTACGGCGTGGACCACGTCAAGGTCGCCGAGGGACTGGGCTGCAAGGCAGTGCGTGTCGACGATCCCTCCAAGCTGGCCGAGGGCTTCGCCGAGGCAGGTCGCCTGGCCGCCGAGTTCCAGGTGCCCGTCGTCGTCGAGGTCATCCTCGAGCGTGTGACAAACATCGCCATGGGTGCTGAACTGGATGCAGTCAACGAGTTCGAGGACCTGGCCACTGCGGCGGCCGACGCCCCCACGGCGCTGACGCCGTTGGAAGCATCGCACGGCGTCCACGCCGGCGCATCGGTCTAGGCAAGAACAACGAGAGGAGGCGGCACACCATGTTGGTAGTAGTGGCACCGGACAAGTTCAAGGGATCGCTCACCGGCGCGCAGGTTGCCGCCGCCATCGAAGCGGGGGTGCGCGCCGCAATGCCCCAGGCGCGCATTCTCGCGGTGCCCGTGGCCGACGGCGGGGAGGGAACCCTCGCCGCCGCGGTGCAATGCGGCTTCGAGCAACACCACGCCCTCGTTTCCGGCCCCACCGGGGAAAAGGTGCGTGCTGCCTTCGGGCTCAAGGGCGAGGTCGCGGTCGTGGAGATGGCCGAGGCCTCGGGCCTGGACCTGCTGCCGGGCGGCACCCTGGATGCCCTCGGGGCAACCAGCTACGGCACCGGGGAACTAATCGCCGCGGCACTGGATGCCGGTGCCACCCAGATCATCCTCGGCGTGGGCGGAAGCGCCTGCACCGACGGCGGGGCGGGCATGCTCCAGGGGCTCGGCGCCCGGCTGCTTGATGCCCAGGGCAACGAACTGCCCCGAGGCGGCGGGGCCCTGGCCTCCCTGGCGCGGGTTGACCTCTCCGGGCTCGATACCCGTCTCGCCACCGCCTCCTTCACGCTCGCGGCCGATGTGGAGAACCCGCTCACCGGTTCCAACGGCGCCGCCCAAGTCTTCGCCCCGCAGAAGGGAGCAAGCCCGGAGCAGGTCAAGCACCTTGACGCGGCACTGGGCCGCTGGGCAATGGTCCTGGGCAACGGGCTTGGCACCGAGAGCATCAACACGCTCGCCGCTTCGCCGGGTGCCGGCGCCGCCGGCGGGGTGGGCTTCGCCGCCCTGGCGGTGCTGGGTGCCACCCGGCGCCGCGGCATCGACGTGGTGCTGGAACTGACCGGCCTTCAGGAAGCCCTGGCCGGGGCGGTTGCGGTGTTCACCGGCGAGGGCAGCCTGGACACCCAGTCGCTGGAGGGCAAGACCCCGGTGGGTGTGGCCCAGCTGGCGGCCGCCCACGGCATTCCCGTCTACGCAATTTGTGGACGCAACCAACTTTCCACCGAGCAGGCAACCGCCGCGGGATTCACCGCAGTGCGATCGCTGCTCGAGCTGGAACCAGATGTTGCCCGTTGCATGAGCGAGGGTGGATCACTTGTGCAACGGGCGGCAACCCAACTGGCCGTCGAATTCCTGGCCACCCACGCGGCCAACGCGTAACCCCCGGGCACCACCACATTTTTCCAACGCACGAGACGTAAGGACGAGATCATGGGCAACACCGAGCTCACCGAGGCAACGACGCCACGGACGGAAGCAAATTCAGGCGCGGACTTCGACCTGGTGGTCCGTGGCGAGCGGATCGTCACGAGCGCCGGAACCGTCGCCCGTGAAATCGGCATCCGCGACGGCAAGATCGTCGCCATCGAGCCGCTGGGCAACAACCTCTCCGGCGCGCGGGTCATCGAGCTCAGTGCCGAAGAGGTGCTGATCCCGGGACTGGTCGACACCCACGTGCACGTCAATGAGCCGGGCCGCACCGAGTGGGAGGGCTTCGAGTCCGCCACCAAGGCCGCGGCAGCCGGCGGAGTGACCACCATCGTGGACATGCCGCTGAACTCGATCCCGCCGACAGTCAACGTCGAGGCGCTGGAACTCAAGCAGGACGCGGCCCGGAGAAAGGCCTTCGTGGACGTCGGATTCTGGGGAGGCGCGATCCCGGGCAACAAGTCCGAGCTGCGCAAGCTCCACGACGCGGGCGTCTTCGGCTTCAAGTGCTTCCTGCTCCACTCCGGCGTCGAGGAATTCCCGTACCTCGAACCCGACGAGATGGAAGAGGACATGACCGAGATCGTCTCCTTCGACTCGATGATGCTGGTCCACGCCGAGGATTCGCGCGCCATCGACCGCGCGCCGAACGCCGAGGGCGACCACTATGACCGGTTCCTGGCCTCCCGTCCGCGCGGCGCCGAGAACGTTGCCGTGGCCGAGGTCATCGAGCGCGCCCGCTGGACCGGGGTCCGCGCCCACATCCTGCACCTGTCCTCCTCCGACGCGCTGCCGATGATCGCCAGCGCCAAGCGCGACGGCGTGAAGCTGACGGTGGAGACCTGCCCGCACTACCTCACGCTGCTGGCCGAGGAAATCCCGAACGGCGCCACCGCCTTCAAGTGCTGCCCGCCGATCCGCGAGGCATCCAACCGCGAACTGCTCTGGAAGGGCCTGGAGGACGGGATCATCGACTGCATCGTCTCGGACCACTCGCCCTCGACACTGGATTTGAAGGACATCGAGAACGGCGACTTCGGCGTGGCCTGGGGCGGGGTTGCCTCGCTGCAGCTGGGCCTCGCGCTGATCTGGACCGAGGCCAAACGCCGCGGAATCAAGCTCGAGACAGTGCTGGACTGGATGTCCAAGCGTCCGGCGGAAATCGCCGGGCTGCACCACAAGGGTGCGATCGCGCTGGGCAACGACGCGGACTTCGCGTTCTTCGGCCCCGACGACAGTTTCGTGGTGGACGTGCACAAGCTGCACCACAAGAACCCGATCTCGCCGTACCAGGGCAAGGTGCTCGCGGGCAAGGTCCGCCGGACCTTCGTGCGCGGCACCGAGGTCGATTTCAAGACCCCGCAGGGCAAGCTGATCCGCCGCGGCGAGGTCTAAGCCGCAGAATCGCCACCAACTTCCGGGCCGCCTCGGCTTCCCCCGCTTCCTCCAACATGTCTCTTTGGTCAGTGATCATGTTGGAAGTTCGAGGGGTTGCCGGGGCGGCCCGGTGCTTTAAAACCGGGGCGGCCTGCCAATCGCTTTATCCAAGCGTTTTACTATATGCTTGTCTGATGCGGGTTTGCACCACGCATCGCACCACATCGACGTGGAGCTGAACAAACTTCGAGCCAAGGGGGAGTAGCCATGGCGTGGACAAGCAGGGCAACCGACCCTTCCTCGGCCCCGCGGGAACGCGACCCGGGGCGGGTGTCAGCGACGCTGAACTGGAAGCGGGTCAACTGCCTGGGGATGGGGCTGACTGCCGCGCTCACAGGCGCGACCCTATTCGTCCTTGCGGGCAATGGCCATGGCGGTCTGGACGAATTCCGGATGATCAATACCCTGCTCCTGGTGGCCTTCAGTTTCGTGGCGCTGACCGCGGTATTCAGCGCACTCGGGTCGAAGTTCCTCGGCCTGACGTCCCGCTGCACCTGCATGCTCGCCGTGGGTTTGGCGTGGATGTTCTCGGTCCCACTGGCTGCGTGGATCAACATGGGCGGGGCAACCGCAGAGGCCTTCGAGATTGACCTGGGCGACTGGGCCTGGGCACTGCTCCCCGCACTTCTCTACGCGATTTCCATCGGAATCACGGCCTTGGCAAGGGACAAAAGCCCGGCCTAGGCGCGCGGCGCCGCTACCTGGATTCGATGCCCGGCACCCCTGCCGGCACCTCGCGCCAGGTGCGCTTTGTGTGGCGCGCGGTCCAGTAGCTGGATACCTCGATCCTGCGCTGCTCGATGTCCCAATGCGAGACCAGCTTGCGGATGTCGCGCACGGAGCTGCGCTCGCCAAGGGCCAGGAACTCCACGCGGCCGTGCGGGGCCGGCAACCCACGCAGTGCATCGAGCAGCAGGGTGCTGGTGGCCGCGGGCTCGCCGTCGCGGTGGAGCCAGGTGAGTTGCACATTCAGCGGAAGATCGAACTCCTGCTCGTCTTCGGCTCCCTCTACCTGGAGGAAGACCTGCCCCGCCGCAGTGCGCGGCAGCATTTCCAGGGCCGCGGAGATCGCCGGGATCGCCGATTCGTCCCCGACGTAGAGGTGCTGCTCGGCCTTCGGGTCGGGCCGGAACTTTCCCTTGGGCTTGGAGAGCACCAATAGATCTCCCGGTTTCGCATCCGCGGCCCAGGCGGCTGCAGGTCCGGCGGGTTCGTGGATGAAGAAATCGATGGACAGTTCCCGGGCCACCGGGTCGTGGCGGCGGATCGTGTAGGACCGGGAGACCGGGAGGTCCTCGCGACGCAGCGATTTGCGCAGGGCGCGCATGTCGTAGGGCGGGAGAAGCCCGAGGGCGGGGTTCGCGAAGTGCAGCTTGACGTGCTGGTCGGCCGCGCCGTTGGACTCGAAGTCGTCGAAGCCCTCCCCGCCGGCGACGATCCGCAGCATGCTGCGGCTGGGCCTTTCCACGCGCAGGACCTCCATCACGATCTGGGATCCGCTCATCCGCTGCGTGGATTCAGGCGCGGGTCCACGGGCCGGCCCCGACGCGACGGGAGCCCCGATGGCATCGGTGGCTTGGTATCGCTCCCTCGGAACCGCTAGCCGGGATCCGGCCTTGCGCACGGCCTTGGTGGCGGCCGCGTATGCCGCCCTGCCGCCGGCCTTCTGGGCGTCGCGGAGCACCGCTTTGCGCAACGCCTTGGAGAGCTTGGTTCCACCATGCCTGGCCGCTCGTTTCAACTTCCTTTTGGCGGCCTTTCGCCCGGCCCTGCGGCCGGCTTCCACGGCGGCCTCGAAGACCCGGGCATGCTCCGCGGCAAGGGAAAGTGGCATGGCCGCGGACTTGCGGCACTTCTTGTGGTGCGACATGGCTTGGGTCCTCTCGGCCGACGGGTGCGTGGGCATTGCCTCTACCTCGAGTCTGGCCCGAATGCCCGGTGGACACAAGCAATCGGCCGGTCGGCGCCGCGCGCGGGCCCGGGGTGTTGGGGGAGTGCTTCTCAGCCGTTGCGCAACCGCTGAAGCACCAAGGCCAGGGCTGGCCAGGCACTGCGGCCCCGGCGCGTCCGGACATAGGCGCGCAGGTGCAGGTCGGGATTCTGCAGCGGCAGGATGGTGATCCCCTCCCGCCGCGGGCGGTCCTCCGGAAGCAGCCCCACCCCCAGCCCCGCGAGAATCAGGTCCTCGACCAGGTCCAGGCTGTCTGATTGGTGGCGCAGGGTAGGTTCGAACCCTGCCATCGAGGAGACGAGCCGCAGCACCGTCTCGTCGGCGATGTTGCGGGAGTTCCCGATCCAATCGTGGTCCCGGAAGACGGAGAAGACCGCCGCGGCGTCCGGCATCTCTGCGGTCGCCGCGAACCGCTGTGCCTCGGTGGTCGGCACGCCCAGCCCCCACGGGGTGCTCCACAGCGGCAGGGTTTCGATGTCCGAGCCGACCTCGTCCGGGGCGAGGTTGTAGTCGTAGGTCAGGGCCAGGTCGAGATCGTCAGTGGCCAGCAGCTTCAGCGCCTCCGCCGGTTCGTGCTCGAGAACGACGATTCGCACCCTGGGGTGGTGCTCGGCCAGTTCCCCGATGATCGGCATCAGCGTCCTGCGGATAGCGGTGGCAAACCCTGCCACCCGCAGCGTTCCCGAGGGCTCGGCCCCGGAGTCCAGATCCAGCCGGGCGGCGTCGACGGCGGCGAGGATGGTCTGCGCGTGCTCGGCCAGCCGGCGCCCCGCCGGGGTGAGCCGCACCCCGCGCCCGTCGGGCTCCAACAGCCGGGTGCCGGTCTCCCTGGCGAGCTGGGCGATCTGCTGGGAAACGGTCGAGGTCGTGGTGCCCAAGATGTCAGCAACCCCGCGCATCGACCCCATGCGTGAGAGTTCATAGAGGTACTGCAGACGCCTGGTTTCCATGTTCACCATTGTGCAGGATTGGCGAACGATATGTTGATGATTCTCGCGTGGACATGGACGGCGCCTTTCCGATCTACTGGTAACCATGAGTCCAACACCGGCCCCCTCCACCAGTTCCGCCTCCATCGGCTCGATGATGGCGTTTGCCGCGATGGGCTGCGTCCAGCTGGGCCTGGCCGCGTCGATCGGGCTGGCCGGAACCCTGGGATCCGAGGGTGTCGCCTGGCTGCGCCTGGCCTGGGCCGCTGTCATCCTGGTGGCCATCGCGCGGCCGTGGAGGCTGAAGTTCAGCCGTGCCACGCTGGGGATCTGTGCCCTGCTCGGCCTGGCCACCGCCGGCATGACGGTGGGGTTCATGAAGGCCGTGGAAACGATCCCGCTGGGCACCGCGAGCGCCCTGGAATTCATGGGCCCGCTGGCCGTCGCCATCATCCAGGGACGGGGCGCCGGCCGCTGGTGGGCGCTGGTCGCCGCCGCCGGGGTGCTCGGGCTGACCGAACCCTGGCACGGGGCCGCGGATTTGACCGGTGTGCTTTTCGCCCTGGGTGGCGCGGGGTGCTGGGCCGCCTATGTGCTGCTCACCCAGCGCGCCGGGGACGCTGTCGATGGCATCGGTGCCCTGGCCATTTCGATGCCCGTCGCAGCCCTGGCTGCAACGCTCGTGGTCGGCCCGAGCGCGATCGGGCGCCTGGACGTGCAGTTGCTGGCAATCGGTTTCGCACTCGCACTGCTGTTGCCGGTGATTCCGTTCAGCCTCGAGTTGCTGGCGCTGCGCCGGCTGACCACCGCGGCGTTCGGCACGCTGATGTGCCTGGAGCCGGCCATCGCCATGGTCGTCGGGTTCCTGATCCTGCACCAGGTCCCGCGCCCCGCCGCGATCGCGGGCATCGTGATGGTCATCATTGCCGGCATCGGAGCCACGCGCACCGGACGGCGCGACCCTGCGCAGTCAGAGAGGTCCGTGGATCAGCCAGCATCAACCATTGCGGGGAAAGTGGATTCCCTCCGGTAGATGCCAGTCGTTTCCATCGCTCGTGTCGCGAATACGTCCCGTGTATGGAGCCTACGATAAGGATCATTGCACTGGTGAGTATTCACTGCCGGATCGTCACCTAGTCAACCCTTACTCCCGCCGCTTAACGTGCGCTCCATGGATTCGCCGCTAAGGTCTCATACTGATTTGAGAAGAGCATTCGGGGAGAGCAATTGCAAATCCACGTGTCAGTAGCTCACCAAGGAATTCGGCGCGGAGTCCGTGGAGTTGTACCTGTCGGAAAAGTCATTGGATGAGGTTCCTGCCTTGCTAATCGCCAGCGGGGAACTCTTGGGAATTGGCTCCGAACCTACAGGGTAGAGGGCCCAGTGGCCGGTGGAATCGTCCAACCATGAGAATCTGCAGCGGATGCTGGCGGCGGCGAAGCGAGACAACGATTTTTGGAAGTCTCCATCGCCCTAGAAACCGATTCCGTTAAGTGATGGAGTGTGTCCCCAACGCGGACCCCATCCGCCGCAGAGACCTGTGTACAGATGGTGTCGAAGTGAGGGACGAGCATGCGGCGGAAAGCCCGAATGGCGGCTCCGCATTGCCTGCTGACGGGAACTTCAGACGGCCACATACAGCCAGCGTGGCGATCCAAGGAAGCTGTTTTGTCGTTAGCGTCTGCAACTGACCCAGACTTGGTAGTCTTCGTCCTTATGCACTAGCATCCTGCCGAGATTCCCTTCCTGCGCCAGCCAAATGGCTGCACCATCCCAGGTGATGTCCTCGACAATTCCTCGTCGTATAGGAACTTCTTGGCGGCGGATTTGTACGGGCATCCCCAGCAGGGCGCGCCAGTCATCGACCAGTCGAACAGTATCTTTGTCCGCGTGTGGATTCCAAGAAGCTCCCCCCAGCACGGGCGTTACCCTGTGATTTTCCGATCGCTTAATGGTGGTGGCAATCTCACCTACAACACCAAAAGATGTTTCATCGACTTGTCCCTTTCTCACTCCTCGGCTCCGTTCGTCCGTTTGGGCGACAAGAACCCATGCCCGGACTTTGCTCCGAGATGCCCAGCCTCGACAAGCCGGCGCAAATTACTTGGTACAACCAGTGCCGGGTCGCGGGACTCCGCGTACATGGCGTCGGCGGCCGCGCACACCACATCCAAGCCAATGAAGTCCGACAGTTCCAGCGGTCCCATCGGATGGCCGCACCCGAGCCGCATACTCGCATCGATACTTTCAGCATCCGCATAACCACTGTCGAGCATGCGTGCCGCGGCAAGCAGGAGCGGTATGAGCAGGGCATTCACCAAGAATCCGGGACGGTCCCCGATGACGATCGGGCTCTTTCCCAATAAGGACTCCACAAAGTGTCGCGTCGCCGCCACACTCGAGTCATTGCTGTGAACGGTTCGCACAACTTCCACCAGCGGCATGCGTGCCACCGGGTTGAAAAAGTGCAGTCCCACGAATCGGGAGGGGTTCCTCAATGCCCTGGCCAGCCTGGTGATCGGGATGGAAGAGGTGTTGCTGGCGATGACGGCAGAATGGGACACGTGGTCCTCAATCGATGCCAATACGGCCAGTTTGATTTCGAGGATTTCCGGAACAGCCTCGATGACCAGTTGGCAATCGGACAGGGATGCAGGGGTCTCCACCGGATCAAGGAGTGCCAACAAAACGGAAACTTCCTGGGCTGAAAGGTGCCCCCGGTCCACCGAGCGATTCATGCTGCTCTCGATGTGCTTCCGGGCTTGGCTTAAGGCGTTCGAGGAGGAATCGCGAAGGACAACCCGGACGCCTGCCCGCAGAACGCTCTCCGCGATGCCACGCCCCATTGTCCCCGAGCCGACGACCCCGACGGCTGTTAGGGCGCTCAATTGGCATCCCACCTACGGAAGAGGGCGGCGATGGCCTGCCCGCCCCCAATGCAGAGCGTTGCGATGCCGTATTCAAGCTCTCGCCGCTGCAGGTCCTTGGCCACCCGAAGCGCCAGGATTGCCCCGGTGGCACCGACCGGGTGGCCCAGGGCGATGGCCCCACCATACGGATTCGTGGTTTCCGGGTCGAGACCCGCGTCGCGGATGACTGCCACCGCCTGGGCGGCAAAGGCCTCATTCAGTTCGACTGTGCCGATGTCGCTGGGATTCAGGCCCGTCTCCGCGAACAGTTTTTGGAGGGCAAGCGTCGGGGCATAGCCCATAAGGGCTGGGTCGATGCCGGCAACTGAGACATGTTCGAGTGTGGCGAGTGCACTCAGTCCACGATTGCGCAGGGTGGTTTCACGCATCATCACGAGTGCGGCGGCTCCGTCGTTGATGCCCGACGAGTTGCCGGCGGTGACTGATCCCTCACGTCGGAAGGCAGGGCGCAGGCTACTCAGGCTGGCCAGCGTCGTGTCGGGACGGGGGTGCTCGTCGTCGGCGATGGTCGCAGGGTTCCTGCCCAGTACCTTCACCGGCACAATTTCCTCGGTGAAAGCCATCCGCGCGGCGTTTGTGGCCGCTCGTCGCTGGCTTTCCAGCGCGAACTCGTCCTGCTCGACACGGCTGACGCCGTACTTATCGGCGACGTTCTCGGCGGTGATGCCCATGTGCTCGTTGCTGAAGGGGTCCGTCAGCATTGCGAGGGTTCCGTCGACATGGGTGCGGTCGCCCAGCCGGCCGTTGGAACGTGAGTCGAAGTCAAGGAACGGCATGCGGGACATCGATTCGTTGCCCCCGGCGACGACGATGTCGGTGGAGCCCCAGCGCAACTGCTGCGCTCCCGACCAAACCGCCTGCAGCCCGCTGCCGCAAAGCCGGTTTATGGTCATTGCGGTGGCGGACGGCGATACACCTGCGGCAAGGGCAACTCTCCGCGCGTTGTAGGCGTCGGGCCCGACCTGGCCGACGCAGCCCATGACGACTTCGTCCACGTCCTGCGCGTCGATTCCGGCGCGCTCGAGGGCGGCGGTGGCTGCGATGGCCCCCAGCTCGTGGGCCGGCAGGGACATCAATGCCCCGCCGTACCTGCCCACTGGCGTCCTGGCGCCATCAACTATGACAATCTTTTCCTGCGACATTGTTTCTCGTTTCTCGTCTGTCCGCCGTTGCGGCGGGGCTTGGACTGGGGGTGCTACGGAATTGTCAGCCGGCGATTTCGCGGCCGAGCAGCTGCCGGGCAATGATCCACTTCTGGATCTCGTTGGCACCTTCGTAGATTTCGGTGACCTTGCTGTCGCGATAGAGCGCCTCAACGGGACTCGTCGTTCCATCGGCACCGAGCTCCTGGGTGAATCCGAGTCCGCCAAAGAGCTGGACCGCGTCCCGGGAGATCTCCACGGCCAGCGAAGTGCCGGCCACCTTCGCCATGGCCGCCTCGGGTTCCGGAACGGCGACGCCCTTGTCCATCCGCAGTGCGGCCTTGATATACAGCGACCGGGCGGCCTCGAGTTCGATGGCCCGGTCCGCCATGAGGAATTGCCAGTGCTGGAAGCGGCCGAGTTTCTCCCCGAACGCCTCGCGCGTGCACAGCCGGTCGGTCATGTGGTCGAAGGCCGCCTGGGCCATGCCCACCCCGGCAGCGGCAATGGCGATACGCCCGTAGGTGAGCATCGAGAGAGCGATCTTCAGCCCCGACCCCTCCGCCCCGAGCAGCGCGCTGTCGGGCAGGTCCACGTCATTAAGCAGGACGTCTGCGGTCAATTGACCCTTGTTGCCGAGCTTCCGGTCCGCGCGGCCCACGGTCACGCCCTCCGTGGTGGCCGGGACGATAAACATCGACAGGCGCTCCCCGGTGCGGGCCAGCACGAGGATAACGTCCGCCACGGGGGCATTGGTGATCCACCGTTTGTGGCCCTGAAGCCGCCAACCGGTGGCGGTACGCGTCCCCACGGTCTGCACGGACTGCGGGCTCAGGTCGCTGGAGGAGCCGGGCTCGCTGGTGGCGAAAGCCCCAATGATTTCCCCACGGATCAGCGGCCGGAGCCACTGCTGCCGTTGATCGGGCGAGCCCTGGTTCAACGCCGTTCCGGCCAGCACACAGTGGACGTCGTAGATCGCGGCCACCGAGTTGGACCGGTAGGCCAGTTCCTCGATGGCCGCCGCGGTGGCCGAGGCGGGTCGTTCCAAGCCCAGGCCGCCAATATCGGCGGGGAACGCGATGCGGAAGAGGTCTTCGCGGGCCATGGCGTCGAAGACGTCGGTGGGAAAGCCGTCGTCCACCTCGTCTCCTGTCGCGATCCGGTTGGCCGCGGGGGCGACAACTGCGTCGGCGAAACGACGCACCCGCGCACGGACTTCCAGGGTTTCCTCGGTGGAAAGCAGATCATGGTAGAGGCGGTCGGCCTGCCGGGCGGGTTTGTGCACGGCATTGGCGGTCGTCGTGGTGGTCATTGGTAACTCCTGGTGCTGGTGGGGCAAAGTGGGTGGTCGTGTCAATTGCCGGTGTAGCCGGCATCGGGGTGGATGGTGCTTCCGGTGACGTAGGAAGCCAGGTCGGAAACGAGCCAGAGTGAGGCCTGGGCGACTTCGTCGGGGGTGCCAAGCCGGTTGAGCAGGCTCATTGTCGGGGCGATGTCGGCTGCCGTCTGACCACGTCGGGCCAACGATGCCGCAAGCATGGGCGTATCGATGGCACCGGGGGCGACGCAGTTGACGCGGATGTTCCGCGCGCCGTTTTCCATGGCAGCTACCTTGGTCAGTGCGACAACGCCGTGTTTGGCGGCCACGTACGCCGCCGCATTGGGCTGCCCGCTAAATCCGCGGACCGATGAGACATTGACGATGGATCCGCCGCCGCCCTGCTTGATGAGCTGCCGCAGCTCGAACTTCAACGACAGCGCGACGCCCTTGAGATTGACCCCCATCAACCGATCCCAGTAGTCCTCGTCGAATTCGGACAGTGGGGCGACATCGGGGGTGATGGCCGCGTTGTTCACGGCGACGTCCAGTCGGCCGTAGGCGGCGACGACTGCATCCACCATGGTCTCCACCTGTTCCGACCGGGACACGTCGACCTTGACGTAGCAGGCGGAACCCCCCTCCGCTTCGATTTCGGCGACTGTCCTTTCGCCTGCCTCCTCATTGAGGTCGGCCACGGCCACGCGGGCCCCTGCTCCGGCCAAGAGCCTGGCCGTCGCCGCGCCCATGCCCATGCCGGCGCCCGTCACCAGGGCCACCTTGTCCTGCAGTATCGGATACGTCATGGTGTGCTCGTTTCATGGGGGCGTCGACTAGCGGAAGGACGGGAGGACTTCGTTCTTGAACAGTTCGAGGGTACGAAGGACCTGTTCCTGGCCCATCTCGTACCACTGCATGCGCAGCACGATGTAGGTCAGGCCTTGCGCCTCCAGCTCTTTGAGCGCAACCACGGCCGAGGCCGGGTCGGAGAACAGATAGGAGGCGTCGGCGGTCTGTTCCGCCGCCTGGTCCGAGGCCAGGTGGGCGTAGTTCCCGGTCTGGTCCGGCGCGTTGTATTTGGCGTACTCGCGGCTCAGTGCATTGCGGGCCCCGAGCCCGATCGAGCGCGCCCGGTCGGGCTCGGGGTCCAGTACCAGCTCGCGGCGGACCACGAACTCGGAGGCCGGGCCCAGGGCGAGGCGCTCGCGTTCGGCCCGGTAGTGCCCCAGCACGACCTCAAGCTTCTCGGGCGAGGTATGCGGGGGCACGATCCAGGCGTCTCCGAGCCGGGCGGCCCGCTCCGCGCCCTTGCGGTGGGCGCCGGCCCCGATCCAGATCGGCGGTCCGCCGGGCTGGACCGGGGCGAGGCTGATCCGCTCGTCGTCGAGCTGGAAGTGCCGACCGGCGAAGCTGGTGCGTTCCCCGCTCCAGAGCTGGCGCACCAACTGGATGCCCTCCTCGAAGCGTCCGATGCGCTCCTCCATGGGCACGCCGAAGGACTTGAACTCGTTTTCGCGGTACCCCATCCCGAAACCGGCGATCGCGTTGCCGTTGGTGAGGTGGTCCAGCGTGGAGAATTCCTCTGCCGCCCCGACGGGATGGCGCAGCGGCAGGATGTACATGTTGGTGCCCAGCTTCATGTCGCCGGCGTCCTGCGACAGCGCCGAAAGCAGGTGCACCGGCTGCAGGGTGGGCATCCCGCCCAGATAGTGCTGCAGCACCCAGAGTGAGTCGATGCCGGCCTCGCGCGCGGCGCGGACCTGTTCGCGCAGCATCGAGATGCGGCTTGCGGGCACCACGTCCTGCGGAAAGTCGTTCATCAGGGCCAGCCCGAATTTCAGTGCCATGTGCTTACTCCTTGGTGGGTGGGGTCAGGACCAGCGCGGCGTCGACAATCACGGCGCCTCCGGTCGGGGTGTCTGCTACGATCACGGGATTCAGGTCCGCCTGTGCCAACCAGTCCGAGGCCGCGAACAGCTCCGAGAAACCGACAATGATCTCGATCAGGGCGTCCCTGTCGTACCGGGTGCCGCGGTGGCCGCGGAGCAGCCGGCCCACCGCGAGCCCGTCGAGTGCCGCCCCGGCTTCCTCCCGGGTGAGCGGACACAGACGGAAGACGACGTCATCGACGAGTTCGGCCAGCACGCCACCCGCACCGACCATCACCAGCGGGCCGAACCGGGGGTCGCGGATCCCGCCGACGATGACCTCGGTACCCCGGTGGAGCTCGGCAAGCAGCAGTCCCTCGGACTCCAGGTCACGGCCCGCAACGATCTCCGCGAAGCCCTTGAGGGCTTGATCGAGCTCGGCCTTATCGCGCAGCCCAACCCTCACCAGACCCAGGTCGGACTTGTGCACCACACCGGCGCAGAGCTGCTTGGCCACCAGCGGGAAGCCAAGGTCGGCCGCCGCGCCTGCCGCGTGCGCGGCAGCGACCGTGTCGGCGAGCAGGACCTCTCGGGAGACCGGCAAACCCTGCCGGCGCAGGAAGGTCTTGGCCTGGTGTTCGGTGGGTAGTTCGGGCAATTCCGCCGGGCGCGGAACCACGGTGGCCGCGCCGCGTGCCGTCGGGGCTTTCGCGGCCGTGGCACGCAGGTCCGACCAGCGGGCGAGATTGGACAGGGCGATGAGGGCGGCATCCACCGAGCCGAAGTGCGAGGATTTTCCGGCCGCGAGAACCGCTTCCCCGTGCTGGGTCAGGTTGGCGGCAGTCCACGCCGAAATGACGGTCGGCTTCACGCTGGCCTGCGCGGCGGTGATGAATCCCGGCAGCAGCCGCTGTGCATCGTGCGGCCCCCACGTGGGGATGGCGTAAAGCACCATGTCGAACTCGGGGGCACGCTCGAGTTCGCGGAGCACCCCGGCCAGGTATCCGGCATTGCCAATGACCTGGCCGGTCAGATCCAGGGGATTGCCGGGTGTGCCGAAGCGCATGTCGCCGGAGAGGGCATCGATGGTCTGCGCGGAGAGCGCCGGGACCCGGAGGCCGAGTTCGCTGGCGCGGTCGGCGGCGTAGCTGCATTCCCCTCCCGAGGGGGACACGATCAGGATCCTGTTCGAGGCCGGCGGTTCCATCCTGGACAACAGGTCGGCGCTGTCGATCAGCGCGTCGATCGAGTCGACCTCGAGGACGCCGAGCTGTTCCATGACGTTGCCAAACACCCGGTGCGAACCTGCCAGGGCCCCGGTGTGGCTGAGCGAACTGCGGGCCCCCGCCTCCGAACGGCCCGCCTTGAGTGCCAGCACGGGCTTGCCCGCGCGATGCGCCTTGGCAACGGCCGCGGCAAACGCCGGGACGTCGCGCAATTCCTCGACGAACAGGGCGATCACCATGGTGTGTTCGTCGTCGGCAAGCGCGTCGACCAGGTCCGCCACGTCGACATCGGCCTCGTTGCCGACGCTGACGACGCCGCGGATCCCGATGCCCCGGCCCTGGGCCCGGTTAAACAGGTTCACCGCCATGCCGCCGCTTTGGCTGACGATGGAGATGCTCCCGGGGGTAAAGACGTCGGTGATGTTCAGCGTCGGACATGCCACGATGTTGTCGATCACGTTCACCGTGCCGATGCAGTTTGGCCCGAGCAGCCGGCTTCCGCCGGCCCGCGTGAGGTCCACGAGTTCCGCCTGCCGCGCCGCTCCCTGCTCTCCGTCCTCGGCGAAGCCGGCCGAGCAGACGGTGATGACCTTGACCCCTGCGTCGACGCAGTCGCGGACGGCATCGGTTACGAGGTCGCCGCGGACCAGCAGGATCGCGGCGTCGACCGGCTGGCCGATGTGTCCCACGCTCGGGTAGCACGGCAGGCCGGCCAGCTCGGTGTGCCGGGGATTGACCGGGTAGATGCTGCCCGAGTAGCCGGTCCGCAGGAGGTTGGTGAGGCTGCGGGAGGAGTACCCGCCCTCGTTGGAGGAAGCGCCGATGATGGCAATGGAGCGCGGCGCGAGCAGCGCGCCCAGGTCAAGCGCCGGGCGCCCGAGCGCCCGGGGCGCCGTTTCCGTGTTCATCGGTCGTCCGCTTCTGCGCCCGTGCCGGCACCCACCGGGACGAGCGGGGCCGGATCCCGCAGGAGCTTGGCCAGCGCATAGGCCTGGCGGGTGGCGAACACCAAGCGGCGCGGGGCGAAGGCATCGCCCAGAAGGTGGATATCGCCTCGAAGACCGTGCAGTTCCTCGAACAGGGAGCTCTCCGCGACCCCGCCACAGGCCAGCACCACCGAGTCAAATCCTTCCACCTGCTCTTCCACCCCGGAATACACATTGCGCGTGGTGAGGCTTCCGGCGGCGATGGAGGTGACTTCCTCCATGAAGCGGAACTGCACCCCATTGGTGCCAAGCCGGCCCAAGATGGCCCCGACGATGTAGCGGCCGAGCAGCTGGGCCGGTCCGTTCGTGGCGTAGATGATCCGGACCTGGTGGCCGCGGGAACTGAGGTGGTCGGCCACGGCGAGCGGCGGCATGTGGTCGTCCTGGGCAATGATGACGACACGCTTTCCGGGAACGGACACGCCGGTGAGGACATCGCGGATTTCCAGGACGGATTCATCTTGCGCGCCCGGGATGTCCGGCCTGCGGGCCGAGGCGCCGGTGGCCACCGCCACGACGTCGGACTCCTCGGCGAGGACGTTTTCGAAAGTGGCCGCGCGGTTGAGCCGGATCTCGACACCCAGTGAGGCAAGGCGGTTCCTCTGCCAGTCCAGGTACTTGCCGAAGCGCTCGTGCCGCGGCGCGGCCGCAGCGATGCGCAGTTGGCCGCCGAGCTCCGGCTGCGCTTCCCAGAGTTCGACCCTGTGTCCGCTTTCGGCCGCCAGGCCGGCAAGTTCCAGCCCGGCGGGGCCGCCGCCGACCACCAGCAGGCGCCGGGGGCCGGGGGAGTGGAGCCAAGGGCCGTCGATCTCGTTGCTGGTGTGCGGATTCACCGCGCAGCCGAACGGCAGCCCGTCCACATAGCGCCTGTTGATGCATTCGTTGCCGCCGACACAGGGACGGATCTCCGCGGTTCGGCCCGCGGCCGCCTTCGCCAGAAGCTCGCCGTCGGCGATGTGCGCCCGGGCCATGCCGACCACGTCCGCGTTGCCGGCAGCCAAGATGGCCTCGGCGGTTTCCGGGGAGTCGACCAGCCCGGTGTAGACGATGGGCAGCGCGACGGCGCGCTTGAGGTTTCCGGCAAGCTCCGACCACTGCCCCGCGTCGAAGAAATGCGGCTGGATGTAGCTGGGATTGCCCCAGGGAGTGCCCACCACAGCGTGGATGAAGTCGATCAATCCGGTGGCTTCGAGGTACTGGGCGATCTCGATGCCCGCCTCGGCGTCGTATCCCCCCGGTGACTCCTCCTTGAGGTTCAGCCGCACCCCGACCGCCATGGAGTCTCCGACCGCGTCGCGGATCGCCGTCAGCACTTCGACGACAAACCGGGCCCGGTTTTCCAGCGAGCCGCCGTAGGCGTCCTGGCGGTGGTTGGTCAGGGGAGAGAGGAACCATTCGAGCATGTCGTCGTGGTTGACGTGCAATTCGATGCCGTCGAGCCCCGCCCGCCGTGCCTGGCCCGCGGAGAACCCGTACTCCCTGACGAACCAGGCGATTTCGCGGGTCGTGAGCACGTGAGGCAACTGGTTTGTGACGGGGGAGCTCAGTCGGGCGGAGGGGGCGTGCGGGAATCCGCCGATCATGGTCATTTGGCACGTCACCACCGCCCCGGCGGCGTGCAGCGTCTCGGTGGCCCGCTGCACCCGGTCCACGAAATGAGGCAACCGAAAGTAGCCGTTGGTTTCCGCACTGACGCCCGAGGGCTCGAAGCCGGGGAT
Organism: Paeniglutamicibacter sp.; assembly: GCF_046714615.1. Classification (NCBI taxonomy): domain Bacteria; kingdom Bacillati; phylum Actinomycetota; class Actinomycetes; order Micrococcales; family Micrococcaceae; genus Paeniglutamicibacter; species Paeniglutamicibacter sp. Next base: position 44,564 of record NZ_JBKKAP010000095.1, on the reverse strand, counting down.
GAACCGGTTGCGGATGCGTCCGGTGATGCCGCCTACCCAGGCCACACCGGCCTTGGCCCGAGACTCGAGGTAGGCAATCGCCCGGTCGGCCTCGTTCTCGTCTGTACTCCAGAAGTTGCCGATGGCCGAATTGTGCGGAGGCATCATGACCCGGTTGCGCAGTTGCATCGGCCCCAAGTCAATGGGCGAGAACAAGTGCGTGAAAGCCGACGGGGCTACGTCTTCCAATTGTTGGTCATGATTCATATAGTTAACTTAGATCCCCGGTCGGGAGTGGTCAAGGCCGGGTGTGGACGGGGCCACCCGTCCGCGGGGGCCTGAGCCGGGTTCCATCCATGTGCATATACTCTTGGTGGCCGCCCGGAAGGGGCGCATCCAAGAGTCCAGGTATACCTACGTTTGGAGTTGGCATGTCGTCAGTTGGCGTCAGTGTGGAAGAAAGCGGAGGAGTTGTCCGCATCAGGCTCGAGCGTCCGGAGCGGCGCAACGCCTACGACCTCGATATGGCCAATGCCATGATCGAGGGGCTGCACTCCGCTTCGCGGGCGGAGGCCGTGGTGATCACCGGCAGCGGCGGATCATTTTGTGCTGGCGGTGCGCTCGGACAGTTGAGCGATCCGGATCCGGAGGAATTGCGGGACTTGTTCACCACCTCGTTGCGCCTGGTCGACGCCATCCGGGCATGCCCGCGGCCGGTTATTGCAGCGGTGGACGGGGCTGCGGCCGGGGGTGGCAACGAGCTTGTTATCGCCTGCGACTTCGCCATTGCCACCCAGCGTTCCACCTTCGGCCAGACCGGCCCGAAGGTCGGCTCCGCGCCGGTGCTCGGGGCCACGAACCTGGCCGCAATCCAGATCGGTGAGAAGCGCTCCAAGGAGATGTCCTTCATGTGTCGGCGCTACAGTGCCGAGCAGGCCTACGTGATGGGCCTGGTCAACGAGGTGGTCCCGGACGGAGGGCTCGACGAGGGCGTCGACCGCTGGCTGGCCGAGATCCACGAGCTCAGCCCGCGCTACCTGGAGATTGCCAAGGTCAGTTCCAACTTGTGGTGGAACGCCTCGAAGGACAATATGCAAGCGGGGCTCGAATCCCTCATCCAGGCGATCGGCAGCGAGGACATGCGGGAGGGTGCCCAGGCCTTCCTGGAGAAGCGCAAGCCCCGCTTCCGCGAGGCCCGCCGACCCGTGGGCACGGCCTGACGCCTGCGGCGTCCCCTCTTCCGCGCTTTTCGGAGCCGGAAGAGGGGGCTTTGCTTTTGGCTCCGAATCTAGGATAATGAATACAACAGACAGTCGGAATTGCCACCTGAGGCAAGACGCTTCAGACTTTCCGACTCGTCGACGCCCCTTCGGGGCTTTCCCGTAGATCAATGTAATTGGAGGTGGGGGCCGTGACGGTTTCCGTTGTTGATGAACATGCCGAGATCCGCAAACTGGCGGCTCAAGTAGCCGAAGAGGTCTATGCGCCGATGGCCGAGGAACTGGATGTGACACGGACACCCATTTCCCTCGCCGAACGCAAACGACTCGGTGACTTGGGTTTCCTCGGCATCGCGCACCCGGAGCGCTTTGGCGGCTCCGGAGCGCCGCTGCCCCAGGCGCTCGCCGTGATCGAAGAATTCGCCAAGGTCTGCCGGCCTGCGGCATTCCAGGTCTTTGAGTCGAACACGGGTCCGGCCCAGGTTATCAATCACCTCGGAACGGAGGAGCAGCGGGAGCGGCTGCTGCCGGACATCATTACCGGAGACAGGACGATGGCGGTGGCGATCTCTGAGCCCGACGCCGGATCGGCGGCCACCGACGCCAGGACGACCGCTCGTCCTGTCGGCGAGGGCTTCGTGGTCAACGGGGCCAAGCGCTGGATCTCCAACGGCGGCGAAGCGGACCACTACCTGGTCTACGCGCGCCTCTCCGACGCCCCCGGGGCGAAGGGGATCGGCGCCATCATCGTGGACAAGACCATGCCTGGCGTCAGCTTCGGCGTGCCCGAACGGCTGATGGGCTTCCGCGGCATCCCGTCCGCGGACGTCATGTTCGACGACGTGCTGGTCCCGAAGGAAAACGTCGTGGTGCCGGCCGGGCAGTTCAGCTCGCTCTTTGGTGCTTTTTCGATCGAGCGGATGGGCAACGCTACGATGTCCTTGGCGATCGGGCAGGCGGCGCTGGATAAGACGCTGGTCTATATCCAGCAGCGCGAGCAGTTCGGCAAGGAACTGGTCGAGTTCCAGTCGATCCAGATGATGGTCGCCGACATGGTGTTGCAGGTAGAGGCTGCGAGGCTCCTCGTCGAACGGGCGGCCAATAGCGTGAAGGACGGCATTCCGGACGCACTCCAGGTTTCCCTGGCCAAATGCACCGCCAACGAGATGGCGAAGAAGGTCACCGACCTGGCCATCCAGGTGCATGGAGGCAACGGGTACACCGAGGAGTACGGGCTCGAGCGGCTGCACCGCGACTCGCACGGCTGGGCGATTGCGGGCGGTACGCCGTCGATGCAGCGCATTCGGATCGTCTCCGAGGTGCTCGGCCGACGCTTTGACCAGCGCCGCTGATGTCCAGGGTCTGGCCGCCGTGCGTATAGCGGCCAGACCCCTGGTGTTCGTTCGAATGGTATTGACTATGGGTAATTCTTCGATGGAAGGACAGGAATAGTTGTGAGTGTTGATCTGGGTATGGACATGGAGGCCCCCGTCGAGCCGAGGCGACCGGTATTCGACTTGGGTGAGGACCACTTGGCAATCCGGGATCGGGCCCGTGCGCTCGCCGCCGAGCTGGAGCCAGTTGCCGGAGTAGCCGATGCGATGTCGGAGCTGCATGAGCCCACGCGCACGGCGCTGGCAGCCTCCGGGCTGGCCGGACACGTGGTGCCGGCCGCATACGGGGGAGTCTCGGAGACCTTGGATCCGCTGGCAATCACCGTCATCCGCGAGGAGCTGATGTATTCCTCGGCGCATTTGGACTCCCTCTTCGGGGTGCAAGGCATCGGTTCCTACACTCTGACGGTGGGGGGGAGCGAGGAACAGAAGCAGTACTGGCTGCCCAAGGTCATCTCGATGGAAGCCATTGCCGCCATCGCCCTGACCGAGCCGGATGTTGGCTCGGACCTGCGCGCAATCACGACGACGATCGAGGAGGTGGAAGGCGGCGGTCTGCGGGTCCGCGGCCGCAAGTCCTTCATCACCAACGGCGGTGCCGCTTCGTTCTACTGCGTACTCGGCCGCGAGGGCGACGGCTACTCCATGGTCCTGGTTCCCTCAGACGCGCGGGGACTGACCGCGCACCCCGGCGACGACCTGATCGCGCCCCACATCCTCGGCGAGCTCGAGTTCGACGATGTCGTCGTGCCTGCCGGCAACCGTCTGGGCGTTGAGGGGAAGGCCTTCTCCTTGATGCTCCAGGCCCTGGCCGTTTTCAGGGTGTCGGTCGCGGGCTCCGCCGTGGGCCTGGCCCAGGCCGCGCTCGACGAGGCGCTGGCCCACGCGAAGGGACGGGAGCAGTTCGGCGCTCCGCTCATCGAGCTCGGCGCGGTCTCCCAGTCGCTGGCCATGTGCTGGACCGAGGTCGAGACGGCCCGGGCCATGGCATACCGGGCGGCTTCCCTCGCGCGCACGGACCCCCTCGCCAACCTCCACTTCTCCTCAATGGCCAAGATCGCGGCCACCGAGGCGGCGGGCCGCGTGGTGGACCGCGCGGTGCAGGTCATGGGCCGTTTCGGACTGGTCCGTGGGTCGAAGATCGAACGGCTCTACCGCAACGCGCGGGCACTGAGGATCTACGAGGGTTCCACCGAGGTGCTGCTCGATTCCCTGGCCAGGCGCCTCCGCAAGGCGGGCAAGTGAAACCCGAACTCATCATCGACGCGCATACCCACGTCTGGCCCGACAAAATCGCGGGGCTGGCTCTGAACTCCAACCCGGTTCCGGGCCTCGAGCCGCGCGGCGACGGCACGGTGTCAGGTCTCGACGCAGCCATGGACGCGCACGGGGTCCAGGCGAGTTGCTGCCTGGGCATCGCGAACGAGGCGAGACAGGTGGATTCGGTGAACCGCTTCGTCGCCGCCCTGGCAAGCAAGCGGCGGCACCCGGTGGGAACGGTGCATGTGGACCTGTCGCTCGAGGAGAACATGGCGAGCCTGCGGCGACACGGGATCAGAAGCGTGAAACTACATCCGTTGTTCCAGAACTTCGCGCTGAACGACCCGCGCCTGTGGCGGATCCTCGAGGCCTTCGGTTCGGAAATCTCCGTCATCACCCACGTCGGTGAGGGAGGGGACGCACGCGCCAACGCGCTGTCGAGTCCCCGGATGATCGCGGATATTGCCCGGCAGTTCCCGGACCTGACTCTGATGGCCTGCCATTTCGGCGGCTACAAGATCCTGGACGACGCCGAGGAGATGCTCTCCGGCGTCGACGTCATCCTCGAGACCTCTTGGCCCCCCTCGCTGACCACCCTCGCGCCGGACCGGGTCCGGCGGCTTATCCGCAACCACGGGGCAGAAAGAATCGTCTTCGGATCCGACTGGCCGATGACCAACCCGGGCGAGGAGATCGCCGCCATCCATGGGCTTGGCCTCACCGACGAGGAAACCCGTCAGGTGCTGGGCGGCAACCTGGCCCGGTTCCTTCAGCTCTCTCCACTGTAAGGATGGAACGCATGGTCAAGACCGGAGTCGACAACATCGAGGACCTGCGTGGTCTCGGCTTGGGCAGGGACAGTCGGTCCGAGCTTATCGGCGCGCAAACCGAATGCACGTTCGTTTTCACGAACGAGGATGGGTGGGCCAGCGGGGTCGTGATGAGCTTCATCGAGTTCGACGGGTCCTTCTGGTTCACGGCAGTGGAAGGCCGAGGACACGTGCGCGGCGTCGAGAAGGACCCTCGGGTCAGCATGGTCGTCTCCAACGCCGGCACGGGCCTTCCCGGGCGGCGCATGCTCTCCATGCGGGGAACGGCCATTATCCACCGCGACCCCGCCACGAAGGCGAGGTTCCTGGAGCTCTTCGCGGCAAGGCACCAACCTGACGACCCGGGGAGCTTCATCCGGCTGTTGGACAGTTCGAACCGCGTCGTCATCCAGTTCCATCCCGCAGCGGGGGCCGTCAGCCACGACTCCACCAAAATGCCGGGAAATGGCCGGGGCGGAGCCTCCCCTCAAACTCAACAGCAGTAGCCGGCGCCGGCTGCGGAACTCGGTAAAGCCGGGCAGAGGGGCATGCCTCGACTGGTTCTTCCCTGTCCCTGCGGCCCGGGGCCGGCTGAAGTCGGTGAAATCCCGCGCGGCCAGCCCCATCGCGGCGAGCGATGCAGGACTTCCCGGGTCTCGTCCTGCTCCGCAGGCGTGGCGGGGGCAATGCCCGAGCATGTGCCGGGAGGTCGGCCTCCGGGCCGCCGCCGTCTTGAGGGATTGCGCTCCGGGGCATCTCACGTCCAGGACCAAGGCCTTTAAGAACCATAAGACGCCCTCGAGGGTATGGACATGCTCAATTCCTTGACCTACGATCTACCTTAATCATCCGCATCAATTAATTAGTCTTGCGAGGTTGCCTGTTGGGGGCTCGGGGAACGCTTGCGTTGGGAATCGCCTAGTGGCCAAGCTGGCGACCATGCAATCGAACACCCTGGCGTTCGTCACGCCCTCAACTGGGCCTTGGCTCGAGGTGCTGCTCGAAGAACGAGTAAATGCCCCGGTCCTGAACCCGTTCGTTTGCCGTGGATCCCGTCCGGGACCACGGTCCAACTCGGTGAGTCCCACCGCGACAGATCCCCGACCTAGGAGACGACCATGACTGACCATATTCAGACGACCATGACTGACAGAATGGCTATCGAGAAGCTGCTCAACACCTACTCCCTCGCCTATGACAGCAGGGACTTGGTGACGATGGATTCCTGCTTCACTGCGGATGCCATCTTCAGCATGCAGATTGCGGGGCAGGAACCGGTGTCTTTCGACGGCCGGGACACCATCATGAAATTGATGACTGATTCCATGGCCAGCCAGACCGATCAGCGTCGCCACATCAATTCCAACCTCCTCGTGTCCGAGGAGGACGGGGTCGTTAGGACGACGAGCTACCTCACGCTGGTCGCGACGGAAGGAGACCGGATCCAGCTGCTCAGCTCCGGGGTGTACCGGAACGAGATCGTCGAGGACGGAGGGACCCTTCGGTTCCGGAGGCTCCATCTGGACCTAGACAAGTCCTACTGAGCCACGCCGGAACCCCAGAAAGAGGAGACTGCAATGGCGAACCTAGGACTTATCCCAGCCAAATGGGCCGCGCTCACGCCCAACGCACAGGCTGTCTATGACGTGCCCAACGACCGCCGGATCAATTGGACCGATCTGGACTCCACCGTGCGGCGGTTGGCGAACGGATTGCTCGGACTGGGCCTGCGGCCCGGGGACCGGGTGGCCATGCTCTCCCGCAACAGCGTCGAGTACCAGGCCCTCTATTTCGCGGCCGGCCGTGCCGGTCTGGTGACACAGCCCCTGAACTGGCGGTTGGCCTCTCCCGCACTCACGGAGGTCGTGCGGGACGCAGCACCGAAGGCAGTCATCGTCTCGGACGAGTTCCTAGAGGTGACCCGTGACCTGCAGCGCGCCTTGGACATCCCGCATTGGTTCGAGTTCGGTGCCGGGGGTGACGGCAGCCTGGAGCGCCTGGTCCAAAGTTCGTCCGATGAGGAACCGGTGACGACGTCCCGGATCGGTGACGACGATCCATTCTTCATCCTGTACACCGGGGGCACGACGGGGCAGTCCAAGGGCGCCCTGCACACCCATCGGAGCGCGGGCGCCGGCATGCTGAACCAGACCGTGGCGGAGCGGATCGTCCCGAGCGATGTCTACATGCTGACCGGTCAGATGTACCACATCCCGATCATCCTCTCCATGAACTACTTGAAGCACGGATGCCCCCTGGTGCTCGTGAACTTCGAGGCCCGGCAGGCCCTGGAGATCATCGAGGCGGAGAAGGTGTCGGCGTTCCTGGGCATCACCACGATGCTCAATTGGATGATGGCCGTGGAAGGTTTCGAGAAATACGACTTGAGCAGCCTGCGCAACATCCAATACGGTGGCGGGCCGATGCCCTCATCCACCGTTCGGCAGGCGCTAGATTCCTTCCCGTGCACCCTGATCCAAGGGTATGGGCAAACCGAGGGGACCACGATGTGTTTCCTCTCGCAGGAAGACCACGCGAACGCCCTTGAGGGGGTCCATCCGGAACGTCTCCGTTCCTGCGGCCGCGAGGGATTCCTCACCACCGTCCGCGTCGTGGACCATCTTGGCCGGGAGGTGCCGCGCGACGGCAAGACCCCGGGGGAAATCATCGTTCGGTCCGAGGCAAATATGATCGGATACCTGAACCAGCCCGAACTGACCTCACAGACCCTGCGTGACGGATGGATGTGGACGGGCGACGTGGCGACCTGGGACGAGGACCGGTACATCTTCATCGTCGACCGGGCCAAGGACATGATCATCTCGGGTGGCGAGAACATCTACAGTGTCCAAGTGGAGGAAGCGATCGCCAGCCATCCCGCAGTCCTGGAGTGTGCCGTCATCGGAGTGCCCGACGAGGAATGGGGCGAGTCGGCCAAGGGGTTCGTCGTGCTCAAGCCAGGCCACCAAGCCACCGAGCAGGAGATCATCGAGCAGGCCAAGACGCAGCTGGCCAGTTACCAGAAACCCCGTTCGGTGGAGTTCGTTGCGCAGTTGCCCAAGGCACCCACGGGCAAGATCCTGAAGAGGGACCTCCGGGCCCCCTATTGGGAGGACCAGGAACGTGGTGTCTGAAACGGCTCTCTCATTGCATCCACTCGTCGGTCGGAAGTTTCCGGGCGGAAGCTACACCCTCGAGCCGTGGCGGGCTTGGCTCCTCGCGGACGCCCTGGGCGATGACCCCTCGGAGGCGCAGCCCCACCCGGTCATGGCGTGGATGGCAGCAGTGGGGGGCATGGGCATCACATGGGACGAACTCTTCGGTTGGTTCGATGCCACGGCGGACGACGGCCCCATGTTCGGCGAGCACCAAACGACCTTGCATATGCCGCTGCGATCCGGAGCGACCTACCGCGTGAGCGGAAAGATCACCTCGGTGGACCGGAAGACGGGGCGGCGGGCCGGTACTTTCGACATCGTGGGCTACGAACTGTCCCTTCACGATGAGCAGGCACACGTGGCCACCTGTTGGAACTCCTTGGTGCTTCCCAGGAGGTCCGCGGCATGAACGCCACCGTGGGAAGTTCGCTCCCCGTTCACGAGGTGCTGGTGGACATCCAGCCGATGAAGACCATGGCGGCGCTGCTGGGCGATCCCAACCCCATCCACTGGGACACGCGTGCCCTCGCCGCACTGGGCATGGGAGATCGTCCGGTGAACCAGGGCCCGCTCAACATGGGGTACCTCATGACGATGCTCGCACGCTGGGCCGGGGGGCGGGACCGGATCCTCGACTTCCGGGTCAGGTTCCTGGGAAATGTGCTGGCGGGCGACTTGGTCCGCGCCGAGGGCACCGTGACGGGACTGCGGGCCACGGAGGCCGGACGCGTTGCCGACTGCGAGATTGCATTGAGGATTGCGGGCGGGGAGGCGGTGCTGTCCGGAACGGCGAGCGTCCTGATCGAGCCAACCCGTTCGGACGACGACCGGGCCGGCCTCCGGCACGGCCCACCAGATATGAAGGAATGATGACCGTGACCGGTTCGAAACTGGACTTCCAGCTTTCCTACGGCGATTGCGACGCCGTGGGCATCGCCTACTTTGCCATCTACTATCGCTGGATGGAGCGTGCCTACACGTCGTGGCTCTTCGGCCAGGGGCTCCGCAGCGGTGAAATGCAGGAGGCACTGGGTGTGGTCACCGTGGGCATCAGTTCCGGCGCCCGCTACCTTTCCACAGCCAAGGTCTTCGACCAACTCAGCTGCCAGGTAGTGCTTGACCGGCTGGGCGAGACTTCCTACCGCGTCGGGTATGAGTTCACTCGGGACGGGGCCCTGGTCACGCGCGGCCAGATGAGTTACGCCTGCCGTGATGCCAACGACTTCACCAAGGCGCGTCTTCCGGAACGACTTCACGAGACACTGGGCCGACTGCCCGCCCCCTCGTTCGACGTCGAGGTGTGAGGGTGTCGTGACCCGGGAAAGCGCGCTGACCGCGTTGATTGACCGGCAGTGCCGCGTACCCGACCTGGACGAGGCGCCGCCCTGCGCGAGGCCGTGCGCGGCCTGCTGGATCGCGAGGCGATCCGGGACCTCGTGACGCTGTAATGCGCGTGCGTTGGACGCCCGCGACATCGAGGCGTTGCTCGGCACCTTTGCGGCACAAGGCGTCTTTGAGCGGCGGGGTGACGAGGCGGCCGGACACGCTCTGATCCGCAAGTCGTTTGAGGCGGCGATGCACACCTACCAGGCGATGCTCCACGCGCCCGAGTCCCATGGCGTGACGCTTGCCGGCCCGGATGAGGCGGCCGCCTGGGCGAGCGGTCATACCGAACCGCTGACCCGGTGCACCGCCATCCTCGCCGCCTATCGCTATGCCGACACCTATTGCCGGGTGGATGGCCGCTGGCACTTCTCCCGCCGGAGAGTGAAGTTCATATACGCCGTGCCCGCCGCGGAGCACGATTCCGGGCTCTGGGGCCCGGACCGCATGCCGTGGCCCGGAGTGGAACCCGCTCCGGCGGACTACCCGGAGAACATCGACTCCCGGGCCGCTTCCCGCAGCTAATCGGCCCGCAAGGGGACCGACTCCGTCTTTCCCGCGAGGGGGGTGCGGCCGCCCGGGCCTGCCGGCGGGCGCTTTCGATCCCATGCCGCCGGCCGGGGATGGTGTGTCCGTGTTGCGTTCCGGCGCAGGACCCGCTTCAGGGCCGCGAACCTCACCCGGGCAGCCGAGGGCCAGGCCGGCCTGGCTTGGGTCAACCCGGTTTGTCGGGACCGGTTTTCGTGTCCTCTGGCCGCCTTCGCCGGGGATCCGTTGGCGGCAAGGTCGCGAATCGCTTATGCAAATTCACATGGGATCCATTGACAGATCTATGATAATCATATCAACTATATCCAACTGTCGTCCGAACTATAGAGGAGTCATTGATGGTTGAGAAGGAAAGTACTGGATCCCGCGAGGGTACCGAGCAAGTCGTTGTCGTCGGGGCCGGCCTTTCCGGCCTGGCCACCGCACTGGGGGTGGCGCTGCGTGGAGGCAGGGCCATTGTGCTTGAGGCTTCGGACCTGGTTGGCGGCGCTTCGGCCTACTCCGGGGGGCAGGTGTGGTCCGGGGCCAACCATGTTGCCGAAAGGAACGGCATCGAGGACTCGCTGGGCCTCACCGAGCAGTACATCCGCTCGATCGCCCACGACTCGCCGGAGCTGCTCGATGAGGCGGCCATGAAGCGCTGGATCGAGGTCTCGCCCGAGGCGATGAAGTACTGGGAAGAGGTCGGCGCCATTGAATGGGCCATGATCCCAGGGCTCGCCGACTACCACAACGAAGCCGAGGGCGCCCTACCCGAGGGTCGGTACCTCACCAATGCGGTGATCGATGGCAGCGTGCTGGGCCAGTGGCGAGAAAAGCTGCGCTACAGTCCCTACTTCCCCGTCGGGCAGACGTACGACGAAATGCTGGGCAAGGGGCGCCGGGCCAGCTACGTCGAGGACGACGCCCCGTCCAGGCACGGGCATGTCGGGCTCCCGGCGTTCGGTCTCGCGGACGGCAGCCACAGCAAGAGCCAGCCGGAGGACGGTGATCCGCTGACCTTCGGCACCGGTGTCGTGGCCTCTTTCCTGGCCCGGGTGCTCTCCGAGCCCTCGATCGACATCCGGCTCGAGCACCGGGTCGTCGAGCTCGTGACGGATTCCTCGGGCGCGGTGGTCGGCGTGCGGGCCGAGGCTTCCGACGGCCCCGTCCAGTTCGACGGGCCTGTCGTCCTGGCCACGAGCACCTACGACTGGGACCCCGAACTGGTGCGCGAGATGCTCGGCCTTGACCCGGAGGACTTCGGCAGCGTTGCACCGGAGACGCTGCGAGGCGACGGGATCCGCCTGGCCCGCGCCGTCGGCGGAGACATCACGAAGATCCCGCCCACGGCCGTGCCGATCCTGCCGGGGTGGCGCTCGCAGGTGGGCACCGGCTACGGCTACGGACCCGAGTACGCGATGCCGCACTCGATGATCGTCGACCGCACCGGCAACCGGTACTGCAACGATTCCTACTGGGTCGATATCGTTTCCAAGACGCTGAACCCCGATGACCGTCACCTTCCCTTCTTCCTCGTCTGGGACGACCAGCACCGGCAGAAGTACGGCCTGGCGGCAACGCCGCCGGGCGGCGAATATCCCGAGGGGTGGGTGGCCTCTGCGCCGAGCCTCCAGGAGCTGGGGGAGAAGCTTGGCATCGACGGCGATCAGCTGGGGCGGACCGCCGAGCGTTTCAGTGAGAACGCCCGAAGGGGCGAGGATCCGGACTTTGGCCGAGGGACGGTGACCTACGTCAACAAGTTCGCCGGCGATCCGTCAAGCAAGCCCAGTCCCGTGCTGGGCGAGATCGCCCAGGGACCCTTCCATGGGCTCCGGCTGAAGTTTGTGGGCACCGGAATCGGCTCCAGCGGGGTGCGCATCGACGGCGACGGGCGCGCCCTGGACGGACAAGGGATCCCCATTGCGGGGTTGTACACCGTCGGGTCGGCGGCAGGCCTGTCGACGACGGGGACCGGGTACAACAGCGGCATCGCACTCGGCCGCGGACTGACGCTGGCCTACCTCGTCGCGAACGAGTTGTCGGGGGGCGCGGACGAGGTGGGTACCGGGCTGCGAGCGGCCGCTCGCTGACGCAGGCCCGCAAAAAGACCTCCATCTGGGGGTAGTCAGCACCGGTAGCGCAGGCTATTATCTGTATAAATCATATGCATCATTAGAATGGACGGACGGTAGGATCATGGAAGTTCCGAAAACACGAGGTCGGCTGCTCAAGGCAACAACCGCCCTCGCGGCAGTTGCACTGCTCGCCGCCTGCGGTGGAGGCAGCGACGCCAGCACCGCGGGTGCCGGCGGCGGAGCCGGCATCGCGAACGAAATCAAGCTCATGGGAGTCTACGACACCACCGGCCCGGTGGCCTACGCTGGTGTGGGCGCCTCCAAGGGGATGAAGTTGGCCATGGATGAGATCCAGGAGCAGGCCTTCCTTGGCCAGGACGTCAAGCTCACGCTCGATGAGGCCGACACGGCCGGCGCGATCGAGCGGGCCTCGAGTGAAGTGTCCCGAGCCGTCGCCAACCCGAAGGTCAACGCGATCTTCGGGCCCGTCTCCGGCCAACAGGCCGCAACGGTGGCACCGATGGTCCAAAAGGCCGGCTTGCCGACCATCTTCAACCAGGCCGGCTCGGATGGGGTGGTCATTGGCGACTACACCTTCCGCGGGACCGCGCCCATGCACAGCTATTACGAGATCGCTGCCAAGTACCTCGCCGACAAGGGCCTGACCAATGTCGCGGTGCTCTACAACGGAACGTACCCGACCTTCGCCGAGATCGGCCAGAAGTCGTTCCCGGAGCTGGCCAAAAAGCACGGCCTCACCATTAGCTCGTCCTACGCAGTCCAGAGCAATACCCAGGACTTCACCGCGCAGGCCCAGGAAATCGCCGAGAAGAAGCCCGACGCCGTCGTCATGCTGCTCATCGCCCCGCAATCGGTGACTGCCCTCACCCAGATGGGCCAGGCGGGCTATGAAGGCCAGACTGTCGCGTCATCCGTGCAGGCGGCCGGCAACGTGGCCGAGGCCGGAGAGCACGCGGCCGGCCTCGTGTATCCAGTCGATTTCTCCGTGGCACAGGAGAGCGAGCTCGCCGTGAAGTTCGTTGACGGATTCAAGAAGAAGTACGGCGAGGCCCCCGACCAGTATGCGGCCGAGGGATACGACTCGATGTGGTGGCTGGCCCGGGGCATCAAGGCCAGCGGCGACTCCAGTCGCGCGGGGATCCAAAAGGGCCTCCAACAGGTCGCCGCGGAGGGCTTCGAGGGGGTCATGGGCGACCTGACCTTCGAGGGCAACGACATGCGCGTCAACGGCGTGCTGGTGGAATGGGACGGCTCCAAGGAGCAGCTCGCCACCCAGTAATTGAACGACGCGGCCCGGCCATAACATCCCCGCCCCCTCCCCCCCCCCCCCCCCGCGTCCCAGACCGACCACCAGTCGAGTTGAAAGGACAGTCGGCGTGCAAGAGCTGCTCAACACCCTGACCCTCGGGTCCATCTATCTGCTGTTCGCCCTGGGCATGGCCCTGGCGTGGAGCACCATCGGTATCCTGAACTTCGCGCACGGTGCCATCTTCGTGTTCTCGGCGTTCAGCGCACACGTCGTTTCGGTGCATGTGGCCCTGCCGCTGCCGATGCTCATCCTGGTCTCCGTCGTGGTCGGCGCCACGCTGTCGGCCCTCACCCAGTGGCTGGCCTTCGAACAGATCCTCAAGAGGTCGAAGAACCACCGGTCCGCCGAGCTGCGGGTCCTCATCGGCGGCATCGGCGTGGCCGCCATTCCGATCGCGATCGTGGACCGTGCGACGGCCTCGGCACCCTTCGGCTTCGCCAACTCCACGTACAAGACCGAGGTCTACGAGTTTCTGGGGCTGCGCATGACGAACACGGCGGTCATAGTGATCGTCGCCGGAATCGGCATCTCTGTGGCCCTGACCCTCTGGCTCCGCGCATCCCGCAATGGTCTTGGCCTGCGCGCCATCGGGGTCGACTCGGAAACCGCATCGCTGATGGGTGTCAACCGCACCGTGATGGCCATCGCCACGATGGCAATCGCGGGCGGCCTTGCCGGCCTGGCGGGCGCCCTCCAGGTCTTCCAGCTCCAGGCGATGGGCGTGGCGACCGGGGACCAGCTTCTCATCAAGGCCTTCGCAATGATCGTCCTGGGTGGCCTCGGTTCGATGGCCGGTGTCATCATCGGCGCCTTCGTCCTGGCGGGGGCCGAAACCCTGATCTTCGCGGCGAACCTGGGGACCTGGGTGGACGCCGTTTCCTTCGGACTCATCTTTATCGTCCTGCTGGCTCGCCCGCAGGGCATCTTCGGACGCCAGGAGGTGCGTCGGACATGATCACTTGGTATGCCACGAATGCGGTCGTCGTGCAGGCGACAATGACAACACTCCTGCTCGCGCTGAGCGTCCAGCTCCCGATGCGGATGGGCGTCTTCTCCTTCGCCGGGGTTGGCTGTTTCGGGATCGGCGGCTACACGGCGGCCATCTTGTACACGAAGTTCGACGTGGGAACCTGGCCGGCGGTGGTCCTCGGAACCCTGTTCGCCGGCCTCCTGTGCTACCTGTTGGGCTTGATCATCCACAAGCTGTCCGGGCTCTACCTCGGCATGGCGACTGTCGCCTTCACGCTGATCGTCGCGGTCGTGGCGACAAACGGCGGCAGCCTGACCGGTGGGGCCTCCGGGATCTTCGGCGCGCTGGGCGACATCACCAACGTGCACGTCTTGCTCCTGCTGGCAGTCGTCGTCGCCGGCCTTGCCATCTCGGAATACGGGCGGTTCGGACGAAAGATCGACACCGTTCGGGAAGACCCGGAATTGGCTGCCGCCCTCGGCATCAACGTCGCGCGGTATCGGAAGCTGGTCTTTCTGGCCAGCGGCCTGATCGGCGGTCTGGCGGGTGCCGTGACCACCCTGCTGCGCTCCACGATCACGCCGGCCGAGATCAATTTCCACATGGTCGTCGTGGCCCTGACGGTCATTATCATCGGCGGTTCCAGCTCATGGCTCGGGGCCCTCATCGGGGCCGTCGTCATCACCTGGCTGCCGACCGTCCTGAGCGTCGTGGCCGAGTGGGAGTCGATCATCTACGGAGTCCTCGTCGCACTGGCAGCGATCTTCCTCCCGAGCGGCCTGCTCGGCCTGGCCAAGGACCTGGTGCATCGCTGGCGGTCGCGGCGTGGGACCACGCCGCCGGCCCCGACCGCGTCGGATGGCGCGAGGACCCCCGACGACGAACCCAGCTCGCCCCAACCGGAGCGCAGCCTGGCATCCACCCAAGGAGGAACGTTGTGAGCCATCCGCTAAATGAGAATGCCGGGCCGCGAATGATCTTCGAAGCCGACGACGTCGCCGTGCACTTCGGCGGCGTGAAGGCGGTGGACGGGCTGACCTTCGGGCTTCCGGAGGGCAAGAT
Organism: Paeniglutamicibacter sp.; assembly: GCF_046714615.1. Lineage (NCBI taxonomy): Bacteria > Bacillati > Actinomycetota > Actinomycetes > Micrococcales > Micrococcaceae > Paeniglutamicibacter > Paeniglutamicibacter sp. Next base: position 29,393 of record NZ_JBKKAP010000095.1, on the reverse strand, counting down.
CAGCGGGATCCTGGGCCCCAACGGCTCGGGAAAGAGCACGCTCGTGGGTGCGATCACGCGGCATGTTCCGCTGACCCGGGGCACGCTGAGGTTCCTCGGGGAGGACTACGCCGCCGACCACCCGCACTTGGTGCCCCACCGGGGCATTGCCCGAACCTTCCAAACGGTCCGCCTGCTCGAAGAGCGAAACGTGTTGGAGAACGTCCTGCTCGGCACGGACTCGCTGGCCGCGGGCGGCCGGGCGGCGCGCCAGTTGGCCCACGAACGGGCGGAGCAGGCCATGGTGCGGACCGGATGCGACCACTTGGCGAAGGTGAGGCCCGACGAGCTGTCCTACGGCAACCGCCGCCGCGTGGAGATCGCCCGCGCCATCGCCATGGAGCCCAAGCTCCTGCTTCTCGACGAGCCCACGGCCGGCATGGGCCGTTCCGAGAAGGAAGAGATCTCCGCCCTCATGTCGTCGCTGCGGACCGAAGGGCTCACCCAGCTCATCGTGGAGCACGACGTGCAGATGATGGTGGAAACCTGCGACAGGCTGCTCGCAATGAACTTCGGAAAACTGATCGTGGAAGGGGACCCTCGGGATGTCGTGCGCAACCCGGCGGTCCAGGAAGCCTATTTGGGAAAGCAGGCGGTCAAGCATGCTTGAAGTCAATGATCTGCACGTGAGCTACGGGGCGGTCAATGCCGTGCGCGGTGTCTCGATGTCCGCGTCCGCCGGCCGGATCACCCTGGTCCTCGGCTCGAACGGTGCCGGCAAGACGACAACGCTGCGGGCCATCCACGGTCTGCTCAAGGCCCGGAGCGGCTCCGTGAAGCTGAACGGCAAGGAGATCCTGGGACGGCCCGCCCACCGGCAGGTCCGGCAGGGCGTAGTCATGGTGCCGGAGGGGCGCCGCATCTTCCCGTCCCTCACAGTCGAGGAGAACCTCCGCATGGGGGCATACACCGTGAGCCGGGCGGCCGCCCAGCGCACCGTCGCCGGGGTCTACGAAAAGTTCCCCATCCTCCTGGAACGCAAGGCGATGCCCGGCGGTCTGCTCAGTGGCGGTGAGCAGCAGATGTTGGCCTTCGGGCGCGCCATGATGGCGCAACCGAAGGTGGTTCTGCTCGACGAACCGTCCATGGGCCTGGCTCCGGCGATGGTGGACAGGGTCATGGCCCGGGTCCGCGAGATCGCGGACACCGGGATCGCCGTCCTGATGGTGGAGCAGAACGCCGACGCCGCCTTGGCGGTGGCGGACGATGTCGTCCTGGTGCAGCGCGGAGAGGTCGTGTGGACCGGCACGGCCGAAGAGGCCCAGCGGGACACTGCCCTGGTCCACGCCTTCCTGGGCGAGGCCGCGATCGGCGCCTGAGAATGCCCGCTCCGCCTCCGGCCACCCCGCCGGCCATGACCAACGCCCCGCCCGCCTTTGATCGGAGAACCACACGATGACCTGGACCTCGACGCGCCGCAAGGCAACGGCACTGGTGGTGGTTGCCGCCATGCTGTCCCTCGCCGGATGTGGCGCCACGCCAACGAGCGAGGCCGCCGAAGCCGGGATCGCGGATGAAATCAAGATGGTTGGCGTACGCGACCTCACCGGACCCGTCGCCTACGCAGGGGTCGGCGCCGCCCGGGGCGCCGAGCTCGCCGTGCAGGAGATCAACGCGCAGAAGTACCTGGGCGAGGGGAAATCGCTTGTCCTCGACGAGATCGACAGCGCGGGCGCCATCGAGCGCGCCGCGGCCGAGGTGACCCGGGCCCTCTCCGACAAGGATGTCGGCGTGATCCTGGGTCCGGTCCAGGGCCAGCAGTCGGCGGCCGTCGCCCCCGTCGTCGAAGCACGGAAGGTGCCCATCGTCTTCACCCAGTCGGCATCCGACGGAGTGGTGATTGGCGACTACACCTTCCGGGCCACGGCGCCCATGCACACCTTCTATGGGCATGCCGCCGAGTTCCTTGCGAATCAGGACCTGACCAACGTCGCGGTGCTGTACAACTCGACCTACCCGACGCTCGCCGAACTCGCCGAGACCCATTTCCCCGCAATGGCCCAGGCGGAAGGCCTGAATATCGTCGAGAGCATCCCGGTGCAGACGACGACCCAGGATTTCACCTCTCCGGCACAGAAACTTGCGCAGATGAATCCCGACGCCATTGTGGTGTTGCTGTTGTCCTCCCAGTCGGTGACCGCCATGACGCAGCTGCGCCAGGCCGGCTATGCGGGGCAGTTCGTCGGCAACACCAACAATGCCGGCGGAAATGCGGCCCAAGCGGGGCAGCACGCCGTCGACATGGTCTACCCGGTTGACTTCTCCGCTGCCCAACAGGACCCGCACGCCAAGGAATTCGTCGAAGCGTATCGGAACGAATTCGGCGAGCTGCCGCAGACCTATGCCGCGGAGGGCTACGACGCAGTCTGGTGGATCGCCCACGCGATCAAGGCCAGCGGAGATTCGTCCCGGGAAGGAATCCGCGACGGTTTGGAGCTGATGGCGCGGGAGGGCTTCACGGGGGCGATGGGCGAGATCACCTTCGAAGGCAATGACATGCGGGTCCCCGGCGTGCTGGCCCGGTGGGACGGCAACCAGGAAGCGGTCATCTCCGACTAGTCCCGTCCATCCGACGGCGGCACAACGATAGGAAGGCACCAACATGTCAGACACGGCATCCATGCTCCACCACTTTGTTGCCCAGCAACTCCTGACCGCGTACACGCGTCTGGTCGACGCGAAGGACGTGGAGGGACTGTTCGCCATTGCCCACCCCGACATCGTCTTGGTCCGAAGTTCGGACGCGGCGCCCCGTGCGGGCCGCGAGGCGTTCCTGGACCTCTATCGGGATTTCGCGCGATCCGACGTGCAGGAGAGCCAGCACATGACGACGAATGTGTCGGCCCTCGAATTGGGCGACGGATCGCTTGCGGTCGCTGCGTGCTTTCTGGCCATCACGACGCATCCGGACGGCGCCCGCGCAACGTGGGGCCGTTACAACGACGAAATCGCGGAGCGCGACGGCAAGTGGGTCTTCACCGCCAAGCGCATCCAGGTGACGCGAACGGCCCTGATCGGCCAGGACATGCTGGCTCCATTCAATGCCAGTTCGTTCGAGCCGATGCCCAGCACATAGCGAGGACGCGCTTGGTTCCGGTGCCCCGGCGGTAGTCAAGGCGGTGCCGGAGCTTCGGAAGGAGCCGGAGCGGGCTCCGGTGCGACCCGTGTTCATCGGCCCGGCCGACGTGCCGCGACCCTGTCATCCCCGTCCGCGCCGGCGGGACGCCGCGGAGCGGTGGCCGGCCACCCCAAGGAAAGGACCCGACATGAGGTCAACCGCAGCCCCCGGGCAGCAGCTTTCAATCGGCGACTGGCTCACCGACGCCGCGGACCGGCATCCGCAGGCCAGCATCGAGATCGAGGGGCAGGCCACCACGATCGCCGATCTTGACGGCGCGGCGGGACGGGCCGCGGCCGGGTTCCGGGCGCTGGGCCTGGTGCCCGGCGATCGGGTCTGCATGGTCATGGCCGCCGCCCCGGCGTCCCTCCAGGCGTGGTTCGGTCTGGCGAAGGCCGGCCTCGTGGAGGTTCCGCTCAATCCGACCGGCGGATCCGAGTTGCTGCGGTACTGCATCGAGCAGTCCGGTGCGCCGGTGGTGGTGTGCGATGCCGAGCGCGAAGCCGTGGTTCGCGAGCTGATTCGTGGACTGGGTGCGGTCCGCCACCTGGTCGTCGTCGGCGGCGGGATCCCGGCGGCGGGGGCGCAGGTCAACCGGTTGGCGTTCGATGACCTGCTGGCCCATTCCGCGGAGGGGGCGCACGGGGTCGATCCCGCCTCGGCTGCCGTAATCCTCTACACCTCGGGGACCACCGGGCCGCCGAAGGGGGTGCTGCTGAGCCACCGCGCGAACATCAACCTGGCCCGGCACACCACCGGGCTACTCGAATACACCTCCAGCGACCGCCTGTACTCCGTCTTCCCGCTGTACCACAGCAACGCGCGGTACTGCAGCGTCATGGCGGCGATCGAGGTGGGCGCGGACCTCGTGATGCACCGGAAGTTCTCCGCCAGCCGGTTCTGGGACATTTGCCGTGGAGACGGCATCACCGCCTTCAACTACCAGGGCGCGATGATGAGCATCCTGCACAAGCAGCCGCCGCGCCCCGACGACGCGCAGAACCCCGTCCGGCTCGGATTCGGGGCGCCGTGTCCGCCGGAGATCTTCGCCAACTTCGAAAGCCGATTTGGCGTCCGCCTCACCGAGATCTATGGCAGCACCGAGGTCTCCATCGTCACCGACATGCCGCCTCGGGACCGCAAGATCGGGACGGCCGGCAAGGAGTCGGAGAACTACCAGGTCGCCGTGGTCGATGGCCGCGACGAACCGGTGGCCGCCGGGGAGACCGGCGAGATCGTAGTCCGCCCGAAGAGCCCCGGCTGGATGTTCGATGGCTACCACCGGATGCCCGATTCCACCGCCAAAAGCTGGAGCAACCTGTGGTTCCACACCGGCGACCGCGGGCACCTGGACGAGGACGGTTTCCTCACCTTCGTCGACCGCGTCAAGGACTCGATCCGTCGCCGCGGGGAAAACATCTCGTCCTGGGAAATCGAGCGCGTTATCGCCGAACACCCGGACATCGCCCAGGTCGCCGCCTTCGGCGTGCCGTCCACGCTCAGCGAGGAAGACGTGATGGTCGCCATCGTGCCGCGGGAAGGTCGGAGCGTCGACCCCGCGGAGCTGCTGGGCCGCTGCGAGGGTACGCTCACCCCCTTCGCGATTCCCCGTTTCGTCAGGTTTGTCACGGCCCTGCCCATGACCCCCAGCCAGCGGGTGGAGAAGTACCGGTTGCGGGCCGACGGAATCACCGAAGACACGTGGGATAGCCAGGCGGTGTCGCGATGACCGAACCCCTGCAGCGCTTCACCCTTGTTGAACAGTCCGCGCACGTGATCGAACTGCGGATGTCGCGCCCGGAGAAGCTGAATGCGATGGACCAGCAGTGGTTCCGCGAACTGACCAGCCTCATGGGGGGCTTCGGGGTGGACGACGACGTCCGCGCCGTCGTTCTCACGGGCGAGGGGCGGGCGTTCTCCGCGGGCGGGGACATCGACATGTTCCATGACCTCGGCGGGGATGTCGGCCGCGTGCGGCCGCACCTGCGGCGCGTCTATGACGCGTTTCATGCCGTGGAGCGGTGCGCCGTTCCGGTGATCGCCGCTGTCAACGGCCTGGCCTACGGAGGGGGAACCGAGCTCGCGCTGGCCTGCGACATGGTGCTGGCCGGGGAATCGGCAAGATTCGCCTTCAAGGAGGTCGAGGTCGGGCTCCAGCCCGGATTCGGGATGGTTCGCGGGCCCCAGGTGCTCGGGCGCCAGTGGACCAGCTATCTGGCCCTCACCGGCCGGGACATCGACCCCCGGCAAGCGCTCACGTGCGGCCTGGCCCAGGAGATCCATCCCGACGACGAACTGCTCGACCGCGCCCTTGTCCTGGCCCGGGAGATCGCGGCGAAGCCGCCACTGGCGGTCCAGGTGGGCAAGGCGTTCATCAACCGGAACACCACGGCAGGCTTCAGCGAATCGGTCGAGGCAACCGCCCTGCTATTCGGAACCACCCAGCACGCGGAGGCGGTCGCGGGGTTCCGCCGGCGCGGACGCTGATCGAGTGCTGCCGCCTGGAGCGGCCCGCCGCGGACACATCCGCCTCCGGGGGGGTGGAGGGCGTGGAGGGGAGTTCCTTGCGGGCCAACCCTCCGGTTCGGCGCCGCTGGCACGTGCTGCGGGCACCCCTTGATTACTGAAAAATTATCAGTAATAATGATGATTATCAAATAGGCCGAAGGCGTGGACAGCGGTTGATTCCGTTGCGAACCCGGCGCCACACACCGGCGCTTCACCCGAGCATCGAAGAAGGAAAATTATGCTGCAGAACAAGGTTGCGTTGGTTACCGCTGGTGCCTCCGGGATGGGCAAGGCGGGAGCCGAGCGCTTCGCCGAACAGGGCGCGTTCGTATATGTCGTGGACCGCGACGCGCCGGCCACCAAGGCCGTGGTCGACGGTATTCGCGCGAAGGGCGGGAACGCCGCCGGCATTGTCGCGGATGTCCGCGACCTGAAGGCGCTGAAGGCGGTCGCAGAGCAGGTGGAGAAGGAGCACGGAGTGCTCCACGTCCTCTACAATAACGTCGGGATCCCCGGCGCCGCGGGCCTGGACCTCAGCGAGGAGGAGTGGGATGCCCTGATTGAGATCAATGCGCGCGCCAGCTTCTACCTCACCCACTACCTGACCGACGTGCTGAAGGCCGCCGGCGGGGCGTCAGTGATCTTCAAGAGCTCCAGCTCGGGCCTGGTCGGATCGCCGTGGAGCCCCCTGTATTCCTTCACCAAGGGAGGCCTCATCGCCCTGGTCCGTTCCCTGGCGCTGGCCTTCGCCGGGGACAAGATCCGCGTCAACGCCATCGCGCCGGGCTCGGTCGACACTCCCGGACTGCCCGGATTCTTCCGGGCCTCTCCCGAAGAGGTCGAGGAGCGCAAGGAGGCCTTCTTCGCACAGATCCCGATGGGCCGCGCTTCGCAGCCCGAGGAGATCGCCGGCGTTGCCCTTTTCCTGGCCAGCGACATGTCCAGCTACGTCACCGGGATCACCATCCCTGTTGACGGCGGACTCACCGCCAAGTAGACCAATGCCCCCCTGGGGGCGAGAGAGCAGGGAGATTACCATGGAGTTTGGCATCCTTATGGGCGACCAGCCCGTCGAGTCTTCGCCGATCGAACACCTCGACCTCATGCTGCGCAAGGTGGAGGCGGCACAGAAGGCGGGGTTCAAGTACCTCACCATCGGACAGCATTTCCTCTATGACGGCTTCCGCTGGCTGCAGCCCATCCCGTTGCTCGCCCGCCTGGCCGCCGAGCTTGACGACGACGTCAAGCTGGGGACCACCGTGCTGGTGGGACCGGTCCACCATCCGGTGATCCTTGCCGAGCAGCTCGCGACCCTCGACATCATCACCCGCGGCCGGCTCGTCGTCGGGATCGGCACCGGGTACCTGCCCGCCGAATACGAGGCCATGGGCGTGCCCTTCAAGCAGCGATACGGGCTGCTGGAGGAACTCATCGAGGTCATGACCAAGCTTTGGACGCAGGACCGGGTGACCCACCACGGCAAGTTCTGGAACATCGAGGACGCCCCGACGCACATCCGTCCCGTCCAAAACCCGCGGCCGCCGATCTGGCTGGGTGCAATGAAGGAGAACGGGGTGCGCCGCGCCGCCCGCATGGGCGACGTCTGGACGATCACCCCGCAGCAGACCCTGGACCAGGTGGAGGACCTCATCCGCATCTACGTGGACGAGCGTGTGGATGCGGGCCTGCCGCTGAACAAGTTGCCGCTTCGCCGCGAGTTGATGATCGGCAGCGACTTCGATGACGCCGTGAACCAGTTCGCCTCCGTGGCACGCGTGAAATACGAGGCATACGCAGACCGGGGGATGGACCTGCTGTCCGACACGGCCGTCCGCGAGGGGTTTGTGGACACGATCCGCGACCACGTCCTTCTTGGCTCGGCTGCGGACGTGCGCAACCAGATCACCGAGATCGCCGACCGGCTGCCCATCGGCCCGCTGCTGATCCGCCCCCACTGGCCCGGAATGGACGCCGAGCAGACGGCGGCGTACCTCCAGAAGGTGGGCGAAGAGATCGTCAAGCCGCTGGCGGGGCTCGAGAGCGCGTCGTTCGACAAGGTCATGGGTGCGCCGGTGGGAGCCGCATAGCCCCACCCTCCGGACGTAGGGGTCCGCATTTGCGGACCCCTACGCCTTCAGTGACGGCGACGCCGTCGCGGGGATGTTTCACGGCAAGGGGCCGGGCGGCAGCTTGAACTGGCCGCCCGGCCCCTTCCTGCTTCATGGGTGGAGTCGGGTGCAGGCCCGCGGTGCCGCACGTCCTGGTGCCTTTGGCGCGCCCTGGCAGCCGGGTTCCCTGAATGCCGCATGGCGCCGGTCGAGCGTTCCGGTGCCGCCGCCGCGGGGCCGATAGGGGGCCGCCGGGCGGCGGGGTTTTGGACATCTTGTCGACGTAATCTAGTCGCATCATTGTCAGGGACCGTGGGTCGATGCTACGGTTTTGAATTGTTAGCTAGATAACACCTTGCGGCTGCCCAGGCCGTCGAAGGACTGACCGCTTTCTCGCGGACGGATTTCAAGTGAAGTTTCGATGTTTTGGAGGCAATCGATGAGCCAGCGGCAGGTCTACACAGATCTTGTTCCCACGTTTCCGAATCCGGAGACCTGGACGCTTGACCAGGTCCTGCGCCACCACGCGTCCGTCCGTCCGGACGCCGTGTGCCTGGAGGCTCCCGTGGAGGATGCCCGCTGGACATACGGCGAGGCACTTCACAGCGCGGTGCGCATCGCCGGGAGCTGGCTGACCGCGGGCGGCAACACCGGGGACCGCGTGGCCATCATGGCCATGAACTCCTCGCAGCTGGTGCGCTCCTGGTGGGGCGCGGCCGTGGGGAACTTCGTTGAGGTGCCGATCAACACCAACTACGAGGGAGAGTTCCTCCGCCACCAGCTCAACGTTGTCGGCGCGCGTTTCGCGGTTATCGACGACGCGTTCGCGCATCGTTTCGTGGCCATTGCCGAGCACGCTCGCGGCATCGAGCGCTTCTGGGTGATCGACACCGGCACCGGGATGCGCGACGCGGCCATCGAGCTGCTGCGCGCCCATGGCTGGAACGCCGCTCCGTGGGAAGACCTCGAGCAGGGCCCGGTGCTTGATCTGGAGCCGCCCCGCGCCCAGGACCTGGGAGCCATCTTCTTTACATCCGGCACCACCGGCCCCTCCAAGGGCGTCTCCATGCCGCACTCGCAGCTCTACTTCTTCGCGCAGGAGGTGGTGTGTCTGACCCGGTTGACCGACGCCGACACCTACCTCACGACGACGCCGCTGTTCCATGGCAACGCACAGTTCATGGCGGTCTACCCCGTCATCATCGCCGGTGGCCGGGCGGTCATCCGGCCCAAGTTCAGTGCCAGCCGCTGGATCGACCATGTCCGCGACTCGGGAGTCACTGTCACGAACTTCGTCGGCGTGATGATGGACTTCGCCTGGAAGCAGCCGCCCCGCGAGAACGACCGGGACAACGTGCTCCGTGCCGTCTACGCGGCGCCCACGGCCAGCACGATCGTGGAGCAGTTCAAGGAACGCTACGGCATCGAGGCGTTTGTCGACGCCTTCGGCCTGACCGAAACCTGTGCCCCGATTCTCTCGCCCTATGGCGTCCCCCGCCCGGCCGGCGCCGCAGGCCTGGCCGCTTCGGAATGGTTCGACATCCGCCTCGTGGATCCGGAAACGGATCGGGAGGTTGCCGTGGGGGAGGTCGGAGAACTGGTGGTCCGCCCCGTCCAGCCGTGGACGTGCAGCAACGGCTACTACGGCATGCCGGAAAAGACGCTTGAGGCCTGGCGCAACCTCTGGTTCCACACTGGGGACGCCCTCCGCCAGGACGAGGACGGCTGGTTCTACTTCGTGGACCGCTACAAGGACGCGTTGCGCCGTCGCGGGGAAAACATCAGCTCCTATGAAATCGAGGCCGCCGTGATGGGCCACCCCTCGGTCCTCGAGTGCGCAGTCGTTGGCGTCCCGGCCGATGTCGAGGCCGGGGAGGACGAGGTGCTGGCCGTCGTTGTCGTCGAGGGGAACGCAGCCCCTGCGGAGATCCTCGCTTGGTGCGAAGGCAAGATCCCGGCCTTCGCCATCCCCCGCTACCTGCGCGTCGTCTCCGAACTGCCCAAGACACCCTCGCAAAAGATCCGCAAGGCGGTGCTGCGTGCCGAGACCCTCGGCCCGGAGACCTTCGACCGCCAGGCAGTGCACGTTTCCTGATCGTCTGCCGCTTCACCAGAAAAGAGAGAAACCATGGATTTCAGCCCTAACCCCCTGCACGACGACATCAGGTCCTCCGTGCGTGACCTCTGCAAGAGCTTCCCGGATGAATACTGGATGGAACACGACGACTCCAAGGAGTTCCCGTGGGACTTCTACAACGCCGTGGCCGACGGCGGCTGGCTGGGTCTGACCATTCCGGAGGAATACGGCGGAGGCGGACTCGGAGTCACCGAGGCAGCCATCGTCGAGCAGGAAATCGCTGCCTCCGGGGCAGGGATGGGCGGCTGCAGCGCCGTGCACATCGGGATCTTCGGCTTTGAGCCGATCATCAACCATGGCAGCCAGGACCTCAAGGACCGCTTCCTCAAGCGCGTTGTCACCGGCGAGCTGCACACCTCCTTCGCGGTTACCGAGCCGGATGCCGGGACCGACACCTCCAACATCTCCACGTTCGCTCGAAAGGTGGACGGCGGCTACCGGATTTCGGGCCAGAAGGTGTGGATCACCAAGGCCCAGGAGGCCGAGCGCATGCTCATCCTCGCCCGCTCCAGCCCGCGCGACCCCAACGGCAAGCGCACCGCGGGCATGACCCTGTTCTTCGCCGAAATGGACCCGGCGCACGTCTCGATCCGCCCGATCCCCAAGATGGGGCGCAACGCGGTGGACACCAACGAACTGTTCATCGACGATCTCTTCGTGGCCGACGAAGACGTGGTCGGGGAGGTCGGCCACGGCTTCCGTGCCATTCTCGGCGGATTGAACGCCGAGCGGGTCATCTCGGCCAATGCGGCCCTGGGCATCGGCAAGGCGGCCTTGCGCCGCGGCGTGCGCTACGCCAACGAGCGCGAGGTCTTCGGACGCCCGATCGGCAAGAACCAGGGCATTGCTTTCCAGCTCGCCGAAGCCCAGATCCGGCTCGACGCCGCCGAGGCCGTGGTGCAAAAAGCGGCCTGGATGGTGGACAACGGCCTGCCCTGCGGCCGCGAGGCCAACGCGGCGAAGTACCTCTGCGCGGAGGCCGGCTTCTTCGCCGCCGACGTCGCGCTGCAGGTGCACGGCGGGTTCGGCTACGGCAAGGAATTCCACGTGGAACGCTACTTCCGCGAAGCCCGGCTGATGCGCATCGCGCCGATCAGCCAGGAAATGGTGCTGAACTACTTCTCCGAGCACGTCCTCGGGTTGCCGAGGAGCTACTGATGCGCGCCTACCGCTCCATCCTCTTTGTCCCCGGGCACCGTCCGGATTGGGTCCAGAAGGCGATCGATGCCGGGGCGGACTGCGTGGTGCTGGATTTGGAGGATTCCGTTCCCTCGGCCGAGAAAGTCAAGGCGCGTGCCCTGGTGGCGGAATCCATCAGCCGAGTGCGCACCGTGAACACCGAGGTCGGGCTCTTCGTCCGGGTCAATCCGCTCGCCACGCGGTTGACCGGCGGGGACCTCGAGGCGGTCGTGGTGCCCGGGTTGACCGGAATCTTCGCACCAAAGATCGAACAAGCCACCGACGTGCTGCAATACGACGCGTTGCTTGACCACTTCGAGGAGCGCAACGGGGTCGGACAGCTGGAGTACATTGTGCCCGTCGAAACCGTCCAGGCCATCCAGAACTGCCGCGAAGTGGCGCTGAGTTCGCCGCGTGTCGGGGCCATGATCGGCCCCAGCGCCGAGCATGCGGACATTGCGCGCGCCGTCGGCTACGAATGGACCCCCGAGGGCACGGAGACGCTCTACCTGCGAAGCCGTGTGCTGCTTGCCTGCCGGGAGGCAGACATCCATGCACTGACCGGGCTCTGGGAGGACCTGGAAAACCTGGACGGGCTGCGCGAGTTCGCGCTCCGCGGCCGGCAGCTGGGCTTCCGGGGCATGATCGCGATCCATCCGAAGCACGTGGCAACGGTCAACGCGGTCTTCTCACCCTCGGCCGAGGACATCTCGTTCTACGAGGGCCTGGCCAAGGCCTACGAGGCTGCGGCCGCCGACGGAACCGGAGCGCTGCGCTACCGGGGATTGCATATCGACAAGGCACATTACGACAAGGCCGTTGAGTGGCTAGACCGCGCGGCACAGATTTCGACAGGAGCAAACAGATGACAATGCGCGGACTGTGGTTCGAGGAATTCGAGGCGGGTGCCCACTACAAGCACGCCCTGACCCGGACCATCACGGAAATGGACAACGTCATGTTCACATCGCTGACCATGAACCTGCAGCCACTGCACCTTGATGAGGAATTCTCCAAGAACTCCATCCACGGGCAGCGGGTGCTCAACAGCCTCTTCACGGTGGCGCTGATCGGCGCCTTCCACGTCCCGGAGCTGACCATGGGGACGACCCTGGGCAACCTCGGCTACGACTCCATCAAGTTCCCGAACCCCGTGTTCCACGGCGACACGCTCCGGGCCGAAACCACCATCATCAAGAAGCGCGAATCGAAGACCCGCACCGATTCCGGCATCGTCTGGTTCGAGCACATCGGGCTGAACCAGCGTAACGAGGTCGTCTGCGAAATGACCCGCGTCGGCCTGATGGCCACCCGGCCCAAGGAAGAGGTCCCATCATGACGGTTAGCACCGAAACCACGCAGAATCCGCTCAAGGACTGGGTCCCGGAGACGCGCACGCTCCTCATCGGTGACGCCCAGGTCCAGCCACAGGGCGAAACCTGGGACGTCTTCAACCCGGCCACGGAAGCCGTCATCGGCACCGTCGGCGGCGCGTCGAGCAACCAGGTCGATGCGGCCGTCGCCGCCGCGCGGAGCGCCTTCCCGGCCTGGGCGGCGCTGTCCGGAGAGGAACGTTCACGCCACATCCACCGGCTGGCGGACGTGCTCGAGGCCGCGGCGGACCGCCTGTTGCCCTCCATCGTCAACGAAGTGGGCACGCCCGTTGCGCTAGCCGAATACCTGCAGGTCAAGATGGCCGTCGAGGAGCATCTGCGCTGGGCCGCCGAGGCGGCCAAGGTGGACCGCACCCAGCACCTTGGGGGCTACGACAAGCCGCATCCGACGATGAGCGACGTCGTCCACCAGCCCGTCGGCGTCGTTGCCGCGATCACCGGCTACAACTACCCGCTGAACCTGGCCATCTTCAAGTTCGGAGCGGCGCTGGCAGCCGGCTGCACGGTCGTGCTCCTGCCCTCGCCGCGCACCCCGCTGACGACATTGTTCCTGGGCGACCTAATCCGCGAAGCCGGCCTGCCGCCCGGAGTCATGAACGTGATCATCGGAGGAGCCGACGTCGGCCAGCAGCTCTCCGCGCACCCCGGCGTCGACCGGGTCTCGTTCACCGGATCCGACGGCGTCGGAGCCAAGATCATGGAGCAGGCCGCCGCGAACCTGACCGGGGTAACCCTGGAACTGGGCGGAAAGTCCCCGACCCTGATCCTGCCCGGCGTCGACGTGCAGAAGATCGCCGTCGAGATGCACCTGCGCTGGGCCCGCAACGGCGGGCAGGGCTGTGCGGCGCTGGCTCGCATCCTGGTCCACGACAGCCTGTATGACGAATTCCTGGAAGCCGGCGCCTCGGCCTTCGACCAGATGATCGTGGGCGACCCCTGGGATCGGGCGACAAACGTCGGTCCCATGATCAGGCCGGACCACCAGTCGCGGGTGCAGGGTTTCATTGACGGTTCGGTGGCCGAGGGCGGCAGGAAGCTTCTTGAAGTGACCAAGCCGCTGCCGGAGAAGGGCTGGTTCGTCAATCCGGTGTTGCTCGGCGACATGCCGCACAGCGCCCGTGCCGTGCAGGAGGAGATCTTCGGTCCCGTGGCCGTCATCGTGCCGTTCAAGGACACCGACGAGGCGATCCGCCTGGCCAACGACACCCCGTACGGGCTGGCGGCCAATGTCTGGTGCGGCGAGGACCTGGTCGAGGGTCGCCGCGTCGCCGAGCAGATCCGCGCGGGTACCGTGTGGATCAACGGTGGTGGAGCCATGCGCCCCGATGCGCCCTTCGGCGGCTACGGCCGCTCCGGCGTCGGACGCGAGTTCGGCGAATGGGGCATGCAGGAGTATCTGGAGGTCAAGCACATCCAGTGGCGCGTTTAGACAAGTAGACAGGAACGCTGAAAGGCCCGGCTGCGCAGGCAGCCGGGCCCTTCAGCGTCTGCCGCCCCCCGGCGGGCCGGTGCGCAGAGCCACCGGGCGGCCGGCCGGAACGCCGTGGCCGGAGACGCATTTCGGCAGGTGTGCCGCGTCACGCCGGGGATCTGCGGGGATGCCGAAAAAGCGGGTACGGCAAATCGTTGACTCGCCCCAAGGCGTCAGATATGGTCCTAATCATACGCAGGGATTGACCCCGCGTCTGTATCTCACGTCACAGTCCGGCCTTCCCTCACGGGACCCGACGGCGGGACGTGTCCGCTACAACGAGGAGCAATCATGACGACGACCCAAGATTCACTCCAGAGCACAGACCTCGACACCGAGCAGATCCGCCGCCTCACCCACGAATACTCCTGGGCCATCGACAACTTCCTTCTGGATGAGCTTCTGGGGTTGTTTGCCGAGGATGCGGTTTTCGACATGCGCGGCTTCGGCGCCCCGGCGGAGTCCGTGGGGCACGAGGAAGTCCGCGCCACGTTCGCCGCGCTGATCGACAGCCTCTCCGGCTGCGTCCACCTCACCATGAACCACCTGATCGACGTGGACGGCGACACCGCCACCGGCACCGTCTACTGCCACGCCTTCGTGGTCAACCCCGACGGCAGCCGGGCGGACAACCTGGCCCTCTACGAGGACAGCTACGTCCGGTCCGGGGACGGTTGGAAGTTCAGCCAGCGTTCCGTGAAGCCGCTGCTTCCCGCGGCCTAGACCGCTCAGCGCCCGGCGCCGGCCACCCGGCTGCGCCGCGGCCACCCGCCCCCCGCAATTCCGCCGACCCAACATCCCGTTCAATCAGCAACACCGCTCCATCCGGATAACCAAACGAAGCGAGATTCTCATGGCACTAGATTCCGCAACAACAGCATTCCTCACGGCAGCGGCCGAGGCCGCCGGCCCCGACGCAAAACCCATGTGGGAGATGAACCCGACGGACGCGCGCGCAACAGCGGCCGGAATGGACGCGATGTACGGCAAGGGGCCGGAGATGCACCGAACGGACGACCATACGCTGACCGGAATCGACGGGGGCGCCTTCGAGGTCCGCATTCACGTTCCGGTGGCCAGCCCGGCCGGCGTCTTCGTCTACCTGCACGGCGGGGGCTGGGTGGTGAGCAACATCGACAGCTTCGACACGCTCGGCCGGCAGCTGGCGGAAAAGACCGGATGCGCGGTCGTGCTGGTGAACTACCGCAAGGCCCCGGAATTGCGCTACCCGATTGCCGTCGAGGATTCCTGGACGGCGCTGCGCTGGGCCGACGAGCACATGGAGCAGCTGGCCGGTGCCCGTGTCCCGCTGTTCGTGGGCGGGGACAGCGCCGGCGGCAACCTCTCCGCCGTCGTTGCCCTGCGTGCGCGCGACAACAACGGCCCGGCCCTGGCCCAGCAGATCCTCATCTACCCGGTCACCGACGCCGACTTCACCCGCGGCTCCTACGCGGAGGCAGAGAACCAGACGCTGCTCACCACCGACTTCATGAAGTGGTTCTGGGACCACTACGTACCCAACGTCGATGACCGCACCCAGCCCGAGGCCTCGCCGCTGCGCGCCGAATCCCTCGAGGGTGTTGCCCCGGCCCTGGTCATCACCGGTGCCCACGACGTGCTGCGAGACGAGGGCGAGGCATACGCGGAACGGTTGAAGGAAGCAGGCGTGAGGACCGAACACCGCCGCTGGCCGGGCCAGATGCACGGCTTCTTCTCCATGGTCAACGTGCTTCCTGCGGCGGCCGAGGCGATGGACTTCGTTGCGGCGACGGTCCGTGCCGAGCTCAAGGCAGAGGGTGCATGATGGGCGCCAACCGCGAAGTGGACGTCGCAATCGTCGGAGCCGGCTTCTCCGGCTTGTACATGTTGCACAAGTTGCGCCAGCAGGGCCTGTCCGCCGTCGTCTTCGAACGCGGCAACGGGGTTGGCGGCACATGGTTCTGGAACCGCTATCCGGGTGCCCGCTGCGACGTGGAAAGCCAGGACTACTCCTACTCCTTCTCTCCCGAGCTGGAGCAGGAATGGGAATGGACCGAGCGCTACCCTGCCCAGCCGGAAATCCTCGGCTACCTGAACCACGTCGCGGACCGGTTCGACCTGCGCCGGTCCATCGAGCTTGATACGGAAGTCACCGCCGCGACCTTCGACGAGGAGGCCAACCGCTGGTCGGTCACCACCGGCCTTGGGGAGACCCTTCGGGCGAAGTACGTCGTCATGGCGACTGGTTGCCTCTCCAACGGGCGGGTCCCGGATTTCGACGGCATGGATTCATTCGCCGGGGAGGTCTACCACACCGGATCCTGGCCGCAGGAGGGTGTTGACTTCACCGGAAAGCGGGTGGGTGTCATCGGCACCGGCTCGTCCGGAATCCAGGCCATTCCGGAAATCGCGGCGCAGTCCGAGCACCTGACCGTCTTCCAACGGACCCCGAGCTTCAGCGTCCCGGCGCGGAACGCGCCTTTGGATCCCCAGTTCCTGCAGGAGGTCAAGGCCGACTACCCGCGGCGCCGGGAAGTCGCCCGCCGTTCGCCGACCGGTCTGCCGTTCCTCGGCAACCAGGCGCTGGCCATGGACGTCACCGAAGAGGAACGCCGGGACACCTACGAGTCGCTGTGGGGAGCGGGCGGTTTCAGGATCGGCGGCGCCTTCGCCGACCTGATTGTCAACCAGGAGGCCAACGACACCCTGGCCGCCTTCATCCATTCGAAGATCGACGAGGTGGTCGAGGACCCGAGCATCGCCGAGAAGCTGAAGCCCCGGGACTACCCGGTCAGCACCAAGCGCATCTGCGTCGACTCCAACTACTACGCGACATTCAACCGCAAGAACGTCCGGCTCGTCGACGTCCGCGAGTCTCCCATCGTCGGATTCGACGAACGGGGACTGAAGACCCAGGCCGCCGAATACGAGTTCGATGCTGTCGTCTTCGCGACCGGATTCGACGCGATGACCGGCGCGCTGCTGGGCCCGGAGATCAACGGAGTCAACGGCGTCGCATTGCGCGACCACTGGGACGCAGGGCCGCGCACATACCTGGGGTTGTCCACCGTCGGATTCCCCAACCTGTTCATCGTTGCGGGACCCGGATCGCCGTCAGTGCTCACCAACATGGTCTCGGCCATCGAGCAGCACGTCGAGTGGATCAGCGACCACCTCGCCCATGTGGAGGAACTGGGACTAAGTCGGTCCGAGGCAACATTGGAAGCCGAGGACGGCTGGGTGGAGCAGGTAAACGGGATCGCCGACATGACGCTGTTCAGCAACGCGAATTCCTGGTACCTCGGGGCCAATGTTCCGGGCAAGCCCCGGGTTTTCATGCCCTACGCGGGCGGCTTCGGAGCCTACCGCGAAACCTGCGACGCGGTGGCCGCCGACGGCTATCGAGGCTTCGTCCTCAGCTAGCCGGCCCCCAGCACCTTCCCACGCGTGATCCCGCCCTGCGCGGGCGGGATCACGCGCCCCGAAACCAAGGAGATTTCCATGACCCTGACCACAGTAATTGTTGGAGCCGGAAGCGGCGGAGCGGCCCTTGCCGCGCGCCTGACGGAGGACCCTAGCCAGCGCGTAGTCCTCATCGAGGCCGGACCGGACTACGAGGAACTGGCGCTTGTGCCCGAGGACGTGCGCGACGCCAAGGAAATGAGCGTCCAAAAACACGACTGGGGCCTCAAGGCCTACTTCCTCGAGCCGCCGACGGCCCGCGAGGCCATGCCCTACGCCCGCGGCCGCATCGTGGGCGGATCCTCGTCCGTCAACGCCGCCATCGCCGAACGGGCGACCAAGGAGGACCTCGACACCTGGGTGGCCGCCGGAAACCCCGAATGGTCGTACGAGAAGACGCTGCCCTTCTTCGCGCGGCTGGAAAACGACCTCGACTTCCCCGACGCCCCGGGACACGGTTCCTCCGGTCCGGTGCCGATCACGCGACACTTCGAGGACCAGTGGCCCGCCATCACACGGGCTTTCGCCCAGGCCTGCGAGGAGCGGGGCTTCGCGAAGGTCGAGGACTTCAACGCGGAATCCTCCTCCGGGTACGGCCCGGTGCCCCGGAACCTGATCGGCGAAGAGGAGCTGCGCGCAGGCGCACTGCTCACCTACCTCGCCGAAGCCCGCAACCGGCCGAACCTGGAGATCCGGGCCAACACCCTGGCCCGCCGGGTGCTCTTCAACGGCACCACCGCCGTGGGCGTGGAGACCGAGGTGGACGGCCGGATCGAGAACGTGACGGCCGACCGCGTGGTGCTGGCCGGAGGCTCCTTCCACACGCCGCACCTGATGATGCTCTCCGGGATCGGTCCGCGGCAAGTCCTTCAAGAGCACGGCATCGAGCCGGTCATCGTCAACGAGGCCGTGGGCAGGAACCTCCAGGACCACCCGTTCTCCCCGCTGGTGGCGCTGCTTAAGGAGAAGACCGACAAGGGCGGGGTGCGCGCACAAGTCAAGTACAGCACCGGCACCGAGAACCTGGTCGACGACATGATGATCTTCGCGGCCGTGCTGGACCCGGCGACGATGAACATCCCCGCCGACACCAAGGGCCGCAAGGCCCTGATGATGAACAACCTGCTCGCCAAGCCGCACTCGGCCGGCTGGGTCACCCTCTCCTCGGCCGATCCCCATGACCAACCCGAGATCCACGTGAACTTCCTCTCCCACCCGCTGGACATCGAGCGGCTCAAGGGGTCCATGCGCAAGTCATGGGACATGATCACCTCATCTCCCATGCGTGAGGAGATCGAGGAGATCTGCTTCCTGGATGCAGAGACGATCAACGACGACGCGAAGCTCGAAGCCTATATCCGGGCCTTCGCCTCCACCTCCCTGCACGCCGCGGGAACCTGCCGCATGGGGCCGGTCGGGGATCCGGATGCGGTCGTTGACCAGTACCTCGGCGTCCACGGCGCACAGAACCTCTGGGTTGCCGATGCCTCGGTGATGGTCAACGTGACCACCGGACTGACGAACCTGACGGCCTTCATGATCGGCGAGCGTCTGGCCGAGTGGCTTCGGAACGGAACACAGTCCGAGTCCCACCCCGCCGAGCTGGTCTTCCAGGCGCCGTAAGGGGGGGGGCGGCGACATGACGGAGACGATGGGTACTACGGCAGCAGCGGACGCGCGGCGAGGTTCGGTTGCGGACCTGGAGGCCCTGCGACGGCTCACCCACGAGTATTCCCGGGCGGTGGACTCGTCACGGCTTGAGGACGTCGTGGACATGTTCGTGGCCGACGCCGAATGGGATGTCACCGATTTCGGCATGGGGGTGGTGCGGGGGACGGAGGAGATCCGGGAGTTCTTTGCCGGCCTGATCCACAACACCCGGCACCGGTGCCATCTGGCCCTGAACCACATGATCGACATCGATGGCGATGCCGCCTCGGCGAGGGTCTATCTCCACGCCGTGGTCGTCATGGCAGACGGCCGGCGCGACGAATCGGTCGGCTACTACACCGATGACTACAGCCGGACGACGCAGGGGTGGAAATTCCGCCGGCGTGCGGCCCATCCACTGCTGCCCCCGCCGCCGCCGCCGGTCTAAGTGTCCGGGGACGACAGGCTTTCACCGAATCACACCGCAGGCACGACCAATCTGGAGGAACAGACATGACAACCACAACCTCAGCAGCATCCTCGGCGCAATCGCAAACCCTGCCGAGCTACGACAAGCTGCTCATCGGCGGCCACTGGGTCGCCCCGTCCAGCGACGCGGTCATCGAGGTGGTCTCGCCGATCACCGGTGAAGTGATTGCCACCGTGCCGGAGGCGCAGGAAGCCGACATGGATGCCGCCGTCGCCGCGGCGCGCAAGGCCTTTGACGAGGGACCATGGCCCCGGATGACGCCGGCGGAGCGGGCCGAAATCCTGCGCCGCGTGGGCGCGGAAATCAAGAAGCGGGTCCCGGCCATGTCCACGGCCTTCACCGCCGAGATCGGCGCCCCCGCCGCCGCAAGCAACGCCTTCCACGAGAACGCAGTCAAGGTCTGGGATGACGTCGTCACGCTGCACGAGCGGTTCACTTTCGAGGAGAAGCGAAGCTGGGAGGGCGGCAGCGGCCTGCTGGTGCGCGAGCCGATCGGCGTTGTGGCCACGATCCTGCCCTGGAACGGACCGGTGGCGACCGCGTCGCTGAAGTTCGCCCCCGCCCTGGCTGCGGGCTGCACCGTGGTGGTCAAGCCGGCGCCCGAAGGCCCCATCAGCATGATGATGCTGGCCGAGGCACTCGAGGCGGCCGGCCTGCCCGAGGGCGTCATCAGCCTGCTGCCCGCCGGCCGGGAAGTGGGGGAGTACCTGGTTCGGCACAAGGACGTCGACATGATCACGTTCACCGGCAGCACGGTGGCCGGCCGAACCATCATGGGCATTGCCGCCGAGCGCATCGCCCGCGTCACGCTCGAACTGGGCGGCAAGTCGGCGGCAATCATCACCGATGACGTCGATCTTGATACGGTCTTCCCGCAGCTGGTGTTCTTTGGCATCGGCCACTCCGGCCAGGTGTGTGCCGCGCTGACCCGGATCCTGGTCCCGCGCCAGCGTCAGGAAGAAGTCATCGAGCGGATCAAGGCCGTGATGGAAAGCGTCAAGATCGGGGATCCCCGCGAAGTCGATACCGTTATCGGTCCGCTGGCCGCCGAGCGCCAGCGCGACCGGGTCGAGTCCTACATCGAGATCGGCAAGAGCGAAGGGGCGCGACTGGTGACCGGCGGCGGCAGGCCTGCGGGCCTGGATACCGGCTGGTACGTCGAGCCGACCCTGTTTGCAGACGTCACTCCAGGAATGAGGATCGCGCAGGAGGAAATTTTCGGCCCCGTGCTGTGCGTGATCCCCTATGACTCGATCGACGAGGCCGTGGCCGTGGCCAACGGGACCGAGTACGGGCTCTCAGGTGCCGTCTACGCCAAGGACGACGCGACGGCCGAGGCCATCGCGCGTCGGATCCGGACGGGGCAAATCTCCGTGAATTCCTGGGGCATGAACGTGCTCCAGCCGTTCGGGGGCTACAAGCAGTCCGGGCTGGGTCGCGAGGGCGGCGTCGAGGGGCTTTCCGAGTTCCTCGAGACGAAGCTCATCCAGCTTCCGTAGCAGCGGCGGCAGGGGAGGGTGGCCAGGCGTACACCGGTGGCCACCCTCCCGGCTTTCCCGTGACGAACCGGCCCCGCACCCGGCATCATCGTCGATGCGGACGGTGCTTCCTTGAAGCGGCAATCGCCGTGCGCCACGTGGCCACGTCGAGGACTCCGGTCCTGGCAACCAACATCAACGCACTTTCAACAGAAACGAGAACAGCCCCATGCGCGCAGCAATCATGCACGAGACCGGTTCACCCTTGGTCATTGAAGAGGTCGAGATTGATGACCCGATGCCTGGTGAGGTACTGGTCAAGGTGCTGGCAAGCGGACTTTGCCACAGCGACCTCCACGTCATCCAGGGAAAACTAACGAATCCGCTCCCCGTCATTCTTGGACACGAGGCCGCGGGCGTGGTCGAAGCCGTGGGCGCCGGAGTCACTTACGTTTCCCCGGGCGACAGGGTCGTTACCTTCCCGCTTCCCTTCTGCGGAGAATGCGACGAATGCATGCTCGGTCGGCCGAACCTCTGTAGCGCAAAGCCAAATCGCACACCGGAGGATGCGCCGCGAGTGCGGTCGCGCGGACAGGCCGTGGGAACCTATTCGTTCGTGGGCGGTTTCGCTGAAAAGATGCTCGTCCATGAACGGTCCGTGGTGCGGATTCCCGACGAAGTCCCGATCGAGGTGGCGGCGCTGTTGGGGTGCGGCGTGGTTACGGGTGTCGGTGCGGTTGCCAACACCGCGAAGGTGAAACCGGGCGAGACGGTGGCAGTCATCGGGTGCGGCGGCGTGGGTCTGAATGTCATCCAGGGGGCACGCTTGGCCGGTGCCGGACGAATCATTGCCATTGACCGGGTCGCCTCCAAGCTGGATCACGCCCGGAAAATGGGCGCCACCGACGTCATCGATGCGAGCCTCGTGGATCCCGTTGCCGCGGTGCAGGAGCTGTGCGGGGGCGTCGACCACGCGCTCGAAGTGGTTGGCCTGGCTCAGACCTTTGAGCAGGGCTTGGCCATGCTGGGTGCCGGCGGCACCCTGACCTTGGTGGGTGCTCCGCCGGAAACCGCAACCGGTTCGGTGCACCTATTGTCCCTGCTCTGGGAGCGACGGGTGCAGGGCAGCCTCATGGGGTCGGCCAGGTCCCGGGTCGACATTCCCCGGCTGGCGCAGCACTACCTCGCCGGGAACCTTGAGCTCGACTCGCTCGTCTCGCGGCGGATCAAGCTCGAAGAGATCAACGAGGGTTTCGAGGACATGCTCAGCGGAGAAGTAGCGCGGACCGTCATCGTCTTCGACTGATCCCCGTCCCCGCCGCTCCGCGTCCAGCGTGCAAGAAGAACTGCCCCGCCGTCCGGCGGGGCAGTTCTTCTTGCACAGAAGTTCGGGCTCCGTCGTCGGGTCGCCGCCGCTCCGCTATTCCTCGATGATGCGCAGGGAGCGTTCCGGGCAACTGACGACGGACAGGCGCCCTTCGTCCTGGAATTCCGGGGCAATCGGGTTCGACGGCTGGATTGCCAGACCGTCCTCATCGGAAAGCGTGAACAGGTTCGGGGCGGTCATTTGGCAGACGCCGTGCCCCTGGCAGACGTTCCGGTCGAGTTCAATGCGCATCAATACTCCTCTTGGTTGTCTTCTCCGAACGGAGGTTGGCCACTCTGATACGGCCTGGTTCCCTGTATGAATTCTTCGTTGGGCCCTAGACTGGGCTTACGGTCCATTCTATTATAATAATTAGTAGATACAAGGACGAGTTTCGCCGCGGCGCCGTTCGTCCAGGCCACCAAGAGCCACAAACGTGAAGCAAAGGGGAGTTCTATGACACAGCAAACGGACGCAGAGACTTCGGTACGGACCGATCGCCCGGTCGTCGAGTTCGACCACAATGCGGAGGCGCACAGCACCGATCCGGTTGCCAGCTACCGCGCCCTGCGGGAGAAGGCGCCGGTCGCGTGGACCGAGGCATGGGGCGGATACTGGGTCCTGAGTGGGTACGACGCCATCTTCGATGCCGCCCGCGATGATGAGATGTTTTCCTCGGCCCGAAGCATCCACGGCGGAGAAGGCCAGGCAATCCTCATTCCCAAGCGACCGATCTCGGAGCATTTCCCCATTGACCTCGACCCGCCGGCGTCCATGCCGTACCGCCGAATCATGAACCAGCTGCTCTCGCCCTCGAGGATCGAGGAGATGCGTCCGATGGTCGAGCGGTACACCGCACTCTTTATCGACGACATCATCGAAAGCGGCGAGGCCGATTTTGCGGCACTGACCGGCATTCCTTCCATCATCACAATCGACTGGCTGTCCCTGTCGCTTGAGGACTGGCGCCGCTATTCCTTCGCCCACCGCAAGGTCCTCTCCGCAGAATTGGACAGCCCCGAGTACATCAATGTCACCACGGAGGAACTTCCCGCCCTGGCGGAGAAGGTGAAGGCGGTCATCGCGGAGCGAAAGCTCAATCCAGGCGATGACCCCATCAGCTTCATCTTGGGCCACGAGATCGACGGCCGGCCGATCACCGAGGAGGAAACGCTGAACATGGTGGACTTGATCATCTCCGGGGGCGTGGGTACGGTTGCCTCGCTCAGCGGCCAGGCGCTCGAGTGGCTCTCTGCCAACCCCGATGTCCGCCAGAGGCTCATTGATGATCCCGGCCTGATGCAGAACGCCGTCGAGGAGTTCCTGCGTTATTTCTCCCCGACCCAGGCCCTTGCGCGTACCGTCGGCAAGGACGCCGACTTCCACGGCGTCAAGATCAAGGAAGGGGACCGGGCGCTGCTTGCCTGGTCCTCGGGAAACCGCGATGCCGCCGGTGGATTCGAGAACCCGGACGAGGTGGACATCGAACGCCTGCCTAACCGCCATATGTCGTTCGGTGTCGGCAGCCACCGGTGCGCCGGTTCCCACCTGGGGCGCCTGATGGCCAGGACCATCCTGACCCAGGTCCTGGAACGCATGCCCGACTATCAGGTGGACCATGCCAAGGTGACCCGCTACCCGCGGCAGGGTGTCAATACAGGCTTCGAGAAGCTGCCGGCGACGTTCACCCCGGGCAAGCGCCTGCTCGAAGAGCGACTCTAGCAATTCGGCCTGCCCGGCTGCGCCGGGCAGTTCAAGGCCCGGGCTGCCGCCCCTTTGGGGCGAAAGTTTCGGGCGCAGCTTCAGGAAACCGACGAGGATGACAGATATGAGCATGAGTGCCCCGGCCCGGCTTCAGGGCGGCGACGAGCCGGCGACACGCCCCGGGCTTTCCTGGGGGATCAAGGGCAGTTTTACGCGCTACATCGACTCGATGGCCGACGGGCGAAGGGGTGCTGGCCATGGCGCCACGGAGGCCGGCGAAGGGGTCTACTTCTTCGAGCTCGACGACGCATCCGGGTACGATCCGGCGATCCCGGAGGGGGTCGTCAAGTACCGAGGCGACGTGCGCTACAAGGGGCACGGGGGGATGCTTTTCGTCATGATTGTCGACCCCTGGATCGAGTTCCGCGACGCAGGCGCGGTCCTTACGGTCGTCGATGCCGAACGCTGGCCCAGCAAGGAGTGCCGCATCGAGCTCGCGACACTGGTGCCCGGCGCGCCGGCTGTCGGCCCGCTGCCGCAGGGCTGGGCGCAAGTGGACGCGCAGTTGACGCCAGCCGGCGTGGAGGTGTTTAACGGGGTCTACCAGGTCGGTGAGGTCATGGATCCGGTGAGGTTCCGCGCCCACGCCTAGACGGGTTGGAAGCGGTTGGATCCCCGGCCGCGCCTCGCCGGCAAGCCGGTTAGCGTCGGGGCCTTACGAAACATTTGGCCCCCAGTCCTGTTGCATCCGATCATTTATGGTTACAATCATGATCATGAATTCGGTAAACTTCCTGAACGAAAGGGAAAGAGCATGCCAAAGGTAACCTATACTTCGGCCAGCGGCGACATCAACGTCCTTGGCGGCAACAGTGGGGACTCCGTGATGGAAATTGCGGTGCGAAACGGCCTGCCGGGAATCGTGGCCGAGTGTGGCGGTTCCCTGGCTTGTTCCACCTGCCACGTGTTCGTCCGAGAAGAGGACCTGGAGGGCTTGGTGGCCATGGGTGAACTCGAGGATGAGATGCTCGACGGCACCACGGAGGAGCGCCGCGGCAACTCGCGGCTTTCGTGCCAGCTGAAGCTCGAAGCGGATGTCCACGTATACGTCGAAACACCGGAAAGTCAGGTCTAAACGCCATGTCGGAGAACTGCGGAATCCTCATTATCGGCGCCTCGCAGGCTGGCGTGCAGCTCGCCAGCTCCCTTCGGGAAATGGGGTATGCCGATCCGATCACCCTCATCGGCGCCGAGCGGCACGCCCCGTACCAGCGGCCGCCACTGTCCAAGACCTTCCTGCAAGGACTCGTCACGGCGGAGACGCTGGCGTTCAGGACCCGGGACTTCTACGAGAAAAACAACATCGATCTGGTCCTGGGCGAGCGGATCGTGTCGATCGACAAGAACTCTGACGGCGCGGGAACGGCGACCGCCGCCTCGGGCCGGCAGTTCACCTTCGGCCGGCTGGCCCTGACCACGGGAGCGCGGCCGCGCAAGCTGCAGCTGGAAGGCTCTGAACTCGACGGCGTTCTCTACCTGCGCGATGCCGACGACGCCGAGGGCTTGAAGACCCGGCTGGAAGACGCCCGGAACGTCGTCGTGGTCGGCGGAGGCTTCGTGGGGCTGGAGGCTGCCGCGAGCGCCCGGAAGCTGGGCAAGACAGTGTCCGTTCTCGAGGCGGCACCCCGGCTCATCGGCCGGGCGGTCGGGGAGGCCACCTCGGACTTCTTCCTGGGCGCGCACCGGTCGCGCCACGTGGACATCACGCTGGACGCCCGGATCACGCGATTTGTCGGCGACGGGCAAGGTCGGGTCACCGGCGTCGAGCTGGAGGGAGGCAAGACCGTGCCGGCCGACGTCGTGCTGGTGGGCGTCGGCGTCGTTCCCCGAACGGAAATCGCCGAAGCCCTCGGCTTGGCCTGCGGCAACGGGATCGCCGTGGACGAACATTCGCTGGCTTCCGACGGCACCACGCTCGTCGCCGGGGACTGTGCGGACATGCCCAACCCGCTGCCGCGCGAAGGTGCGCCGGAGCGCCTGCGGCTCGAGAGCGTCAACAACGCCGTGGAGCAGGCACGCAATGCCGCCGCCACGATCGTCGGGAACAAGGTTGCCTACCGCATGGTGCCGTGGTTCTGGTCCGACCAGGGCGACCTGAAGCTGCAGATGGCCGGACTCTCTGCGGGGCATGACCGGGTTGTGCTGCGCGGTTCGATCGCCGACGAGAAGTTCTCCGTGATCTACTACCGAGACGGGCGGGTCATTGCCGTGGATTGCATCAACAACCCGGTGGATTTCATGGCAGTCAAGACGCTCCTGGCCAAAGGGCTCAATGTTCCGGCCGACAGGGCCGGCGACTCAGGCACCCCGCTCAAGAAGATGATGACGGAGCTGGAGCCGGCTTCCTGATCGTTGGCGGGGTGGAGGAGTATAATAGTCGGACTATACTTATGATTCGATTATTACGCGGCCGCGTAGCGGCCACCTCACACAAGGAGAACCCATGCAGACCTCGTTACGGCCGCAAAAGACGGCCGTGCTGGTGGCCCAGCGCATTGTCGCCGACATCCAGCGTCGGGGGAATGTGCCGGGAGATCGCCTGCCCCCCGAGCGGATCATGCTCGAGGAGTACAACATCGGGCGCGGAACCTTGCGGGAGTCGCTGCGCTTCCTCGAGCTGCAGGGCATCATCATGCTTAAGCCAGGGCCCGGTGGCGGGCCCGTGGTGCAACAGCCGGATGGCGGCGGCCTGGCCACGGCACTGACCCTCTTGCTGCAGTTCGAAAACGCGCCGTTCAGGACCATTACCGAAGCCCGGACGGCCCTCGAGCCGATGATGGCGCAACTCGCGGCGACGCGGATGAGCGAGGAGCAGCTTGCTGCGCTGAAGTACACCGTGGACCATATGCTCGACAAGGTGGGGGATGAATCCGTCTTTCTCGAGATGAACAAGCGGTTCCACGACATCATTGCCCGCAACTCCGGCAACGCCCTGTTCGGCCACCTCACGGATACCCTCCTGGGAATGCTTGACGGATCGGCCATCGGCGTCGATTACCCGGAGCACCGCAGGGTCGCGGTCCACAAGGCCCACTCTGCGATCTATGAGGCATTGGCTGCGAAGGACCCGGCCTCTGCGGCGAGCGCGATGCGTGAACACATTCTCGAGTACGCAAACTATGTCGAGCGCAAGTTCCCCGACGTCCTGAACACGCCGATTTCCTGGACCTTGTAGCTGCTCCGATCGGACGGATCCTGTCGGATGAGTCTGGCTCCATAATCTAGGATAACGATTGTAAGTATCTCCCTGCGATGCTAGCGTCTTTCTTGTGATGTGGGCCATGGTTTGGCCACCGGTCGCCTATGGCGTGCCCGGGACGCCAGCCTGGCGTCGCGGCCGACCCGCCACGGAGAAAACCTCCTGTTTCGTGCGGTTGGCCGCCGCCCAACTCCGAATACCGATACAGGGGAGTAGTTAATGAACAGCAGTACAAATCGTTCCACGTATGACGTGGTAGTTCTGGGCAGTGGGGCGTCTGGCCTGTGCGCAGCGCTCGCGGCGGCCGATGGCGGTGCCACGGTGGGCGTCTTCGAGAAGGCGCCCGTCGTTGGCGGCACCACCTGCCTGTCAAGCGCCGTGGCGTGGATGCCGAACAACAGATACGCCCGGGAACAAGGGGTCCAGGACTCCCGTGCCGATGCGCTGGCCTACCTGCAGTCCCTGTCCAACGGCATGATCCTCCCCGAAATGGCCGAGGCCTTCGTCGACACGATTCCCGAGCTGTTGGACTGGCTCGAGACCACGCCGCTGAAGATGTCTCTGGTTCCGGGATACCCCGACTACCACCCCGAGCGACCCGGCGGAAAGCCTGGCGGGGGGCGATCCATCGAACCGCAGCTGTTCTCGCTGGAAGGTCTGGGCGAATGGGCGGGGCGCCTTGGTGGCACGCCGCGCCGGATGCTCGTGGGGGAGACTCCCATCGGAGGCGGCACCGGCTTCCTGCCGCCGGAAAAGGGACGGGAGCGCGAGGAACACCAGGTGGAGGGGCTGGGGCGCGCCATGGTTGCTGCGCTTTTGCAGGGATGCCTGGAGCGCGGGGTCGAGGTCCACCTCGGGGAGCGTGCCGTGGAGCTGCGCCTTGAGGACGGAGCCGTCAGTGGGGTCGTTCTGGAAGGCCCGCAGGTGCGTCACGAGGTCACGGCCCGACAGGGGGTCGTACTGGCGACCGGGGGATTCGAGTGGGACAAGGATCTGGCCCGGGACTTCCTGCGAGGGCCGATCAGCCATCCCGCCAGCGTTCCCACCAACACCGGCGACGGCCTGCGCATGGCCATGCGCATCGGTGCCAGCCTCGGGAACATGCGCGAGGCTTGGTGGGCGCCGGTGTGCACGCTGCCGGGCGAGAACGCGTTTGGCACCCAGCCCGTGTACCTGGTGCAGCGCGAGCGCACCGTGCCGCATTCGATCATGGTGAACCGCGAGGGCAAGCGGTTTGCCAACGAGGCGGCGAACTACAACGCCATGGGCGGGGCGTTCCATGAACTCGATCCAACCTCATTCGACTACCGGAACATCCCCTGCTGGGTCGTCTTCGACGCCCGGATGATGGAACGCTTCGGGGGCTTCGGCACGGCCCCGGGAGAACCGGTGCCCTCATGGATCATGAGGTCGGACTCGGTCGCGGGCCTGGCAGGGCTGATCGGGGTGCCGGCCGACGCGCTGGTGGAGACGATCGAGCGCTGGAATGGGCACGCCAAGCAGGGATCCGACCCCGATTTCGGGCGCGGCGAGAGCTCCTTCGACGGCTTTGTCGGCAACCGGGACGGATATCCGGGAGCGGACTCCACATTCGGTCCGCTGGAGCGGGCCCCCTACTACGCCGTGGAACTGCACAGCAGCACCTTGGGTACCAAGGGAGGCCCACGCACCACTCCCAGCTCGGAGGTCTTGTCCGTCGACGGCAAAGTCATCCCCGGCCTCTTCGCCGCAGGCAATGTCATGGCCGGGCCCACCGGCATGGTGTACGGCGGTGCCGGTGGAACCCTTGGCCCGGGACTGGTGTTCGGCTATCTGGCGGGCCGCACCGCGGCCGGCAGGACGACGGCGGAGGCACGGCCCGGGTCACCCACGGTGCTGCTCGCCTAGGACGCCCCCAACCCATGACAAGCCCCCCGCACCAATTTTGAACTGGTCCCCGAAAGTTGGACTCGGTAAGTAAAAGTCTACGCAGCCAGTGCCTGGGCCCGGTATTTCATCGGGCTCAGGCACTCGAGCGTTAACGAGATGCGGTCATGGTTGTACCAGTGGAT